>JANWJI010000029.1 GCA_025449515.1 Nitrososphaeraceae archaeon
CTGCAATGATCCTGTCCCAAACAACATCAGGTATGCAGTAAGATGAATCGACTCCGCTAACCTTGGATATCAATACAACTCAGAAGATACTTGCAGTACAGCTTAGCTTTATCGATCAAACACACTTTGCTTGTAACTCAATAAAACTCTACTTTTCGGATGGGTTCTTAATCAAATTGTTCAACATAGATTTGTGATCAAGTCCAAGGAATCAAAAAAAGAGATCAACAATATTAAATCTTTGGTTCATTCTACGAATGAACTAGAACATTTAATAGGAATGTTTTTTCTTACAATTTGATGGATCACACAAATATTAACACAAGAAAAATTTCACCGGTAATAATAGCATTGATGATTTTCACTGCTACTATGGCTTCAGCTTTTTTCATAGGAACACCACCACATGCTGTGACTGCACAGGCACCTCAGAAAACTGTAGTAAGAGATTCCCAAACTATATTACTAGAAGGCAAAACAATACCCTCAAAAGGATTTATTCATGTATATGATGCAACGCCGTACATGATAATGTCAGGCCACGTTGCTGCTAACCTCCCATGTGATAGCAATGCCAAGACGCCCTATAACGTGCTAATAGGTCAGGCTCCGAACGTAAAGCCCGCAGAATTGGAGTATATTAAAGAGCTGTCAACACCAGGCAAGATGTGCATCTATCACGTAGATGTCAATTCTGAACCTGGAGGAAAAGCAGGAATAATTACAGATATTGCACTCCAAAATCCAACTGCCACAGATGTGAAATTCCCACCAATGAGTACGCTAGTAATTGGCGTTGATGAAATTGCACCAGGTGCAGAAATGGCCGGTAATATGACAAAGTGATAAAAACAGCGTATCGCATCAGGATGTCATCTCTGACCAATCTTTTTTTTGATCCAACTATTTGACGCCACGTGCCATGGTCGAGAGTATGTAAATTTTTGCCTACCTTGGTATTCTTGGATTTATTCGACAGTTATCCATATCACCATAATTAGGCGTTAGCTAATCAGTTCACAAGCGCTATTGACAATCAAGTGAAGTATGATTGATTGTGTGTGTAACAAATTCCGAGAACAAATTAATGTTATTTATGTCCGTGATTACAAAGTACCCGCTAACCGGTCCAATAACTAGGACTCACAGATGACCCATTATTAATCGTGATATCATGGAGATGCAGCTTTAATGCATATATTTTAGTTTTAGAGGGGGAATAGAGTGAGAGTAGATAGAAAGCAAACAATGCAAGACCTGTTATCTGGTTTGTATTCCCGTTAAAGATCCCGATATTCCTAGCTGCCTTAGAACAGGACGAATTGTCGATTAAAAATCTTGCTTGTTTGTGTGACCAATGTACAATCCGTGGCATAGTTGAATCATGTACAAAAGTGCCATTTGCTAATTCTGAGCAGCTCAAACGTAAGTAGGACTGCAATTATGTCTAACGTTAGAGAATTTGCTTTCGTTTGAAGTCGCATAAGACAAAAGCAAATGTAATACCTACAACTCTGATATTATTTTTGGTAAAAAAACGATATGTTCTAGTTTGGACAAAGAGGATCATGACCGAACTAATAGTGTAAAGAAATTGAAATTACCGATTCGATTGTTGTACCATAAACTATTTTATTATATAAATACTATTGAGTATAATAATGACAAAGAAACCAGTATCTAGTGGACATAGAATGTACATTTTTACCATACTGTTATTTACCTTAATTTCTATCGGCCTATCAACTTATCCCATAACTAGGACTACATATGCACACACATTTTCAGGCGGAGAAAGTGCATCCTTTCTTGCATTAGCTAATCAATTAACATCTGAAATCCACCTTGTCCAGTCTAACATCCCCTCCAACATTACACTAGCCCGAGATCATGCTTCTGACGCTAGAGAACATCTTGACGCGAACACCACTAAAGAACTTTCAGAACGAAACAAAAGAGTGGCAAACGACTTGAATGTTGGTCTAAAAGATTTACAAAAGACAGTAAATTCATCTAATCCCGTCCCAACACAAGCAGCAGTGAAAGATAAGGTAGACAATATTGCTGCACTATTGCATGAAGCGCTATCATTCAGGGTCGAACCAGACCAAATGAAGAATGCTACAGTACATATACTAGCACTGAACGATCTTCTTGGGGAGATTAACGAACACTATGGCGGTGCGTATGGAATAGAAGAAGGTGCGAAAGAGAATCAGACCACTCCTCACAATAAGATTGTTAATTTTGCTGACTATCAAAGTGCACAGTCCTTAGCTAACATAACAACACAAATGTTTAATGATGCCAAGAAACTTGCACCATCTAATGTGACATCTTCTGAGGCATTTGTGAAAATTGGTGGTGCTCTTAAGTCACTTGATGAGGCAATACAATCCAAGAAACCAGTCGACCAAATCCAAGGAATTATAGATAACCAAATCCGCAAGAATATCGAATCAGCGTTTAATTTGAAATTGAAGACAGGGGCTTGATTAATTAAGGATCTAATTCCATTTTTTTGGACCAATTATTTTAAGATGACTCTCCTAATTGAATATCGATTCTAATGTGGCGTGGGTGGATATTACTATATTCAAACGAGAAGGTATATAGCACTGTACTGGATGGTTTATGATATTGACGTGAATAACATTGAAAAATTTAACATTTAACAACGTTGGACAGAGGAGTTATTTTTGTGATAGACTCGATAACCAATACAAATTAATGTTCTCATTATCACTCATAGTATTAACCTTATTACTCGCACAAAATATTATAGATAGTGATATCCTAATTTCGCATTTGGTCATGGCACAAGCTTCTACATCTAATAATAATTCCATGAGCAGCACACAACAGTGGGCTGACAAGATAAATAATATGAGGATTCAATTTTACAATATACCTAAATCACCTTTAGTTGATGCCAAAACTCAACTAAGGTTTGCGGTGCAGAATATGACCAATTCCAAGAATATTAATGATCTTCATGCACGAGTCGTTGTGACAACCAACAGCAGCGGCCAGATGCGAATTTTCAAATTCGACAATATTTCGTCTTCAAATGGAGATTTTAGCGTGAACTATTTTTTTCCAGATTCGGGAATATATCAAGTTATGACGAGAGTAGATTCGAACAATTTGTCAACTCTTGGATCATTTAAGGTAGATGTGCCGTTTCAACCTTTTGGCACAATCACTGCTCCTACAACATCCTTTAGTTTAATAGTTGTTGCGGGAATTATAATTGCTGTTGCAGCTGTATCGCTACTACTGGTAATACAACGTAGGCAAAGGATTTCGAGATGATACACATCATTTTTTGACTCCATCGCCAGCCAGTACATAAATTATTGGGGATACCAACGGTATAAAGTTATTAGTGGAGCAGATAATGTTTATTTAGAAGCAGAACCTGAAGACATGGATCCCATGGACATGGACATATTTCCAGTCGTTGTGGTAGCACTCTTGGCACTAGGCTGCAGAACAAAACTCATAAGTTGATCAGTCCCATTATGAATTAACTGCTGGTCATTTCTCGTAACTTGATCAGCCACTTTAAGAACAGTATTCTTTGGTAACATTACATGAATTATGTCTCTACCTGGATTGCTATTATCTACTACGATCTGTTTTGATACATCTACTCCATTTACTTTTCCAATAAATGACCCATTATTAGTAAAAGCATTGGCTTTTGGCACGTATACTTCTTGATGAACAAAAATATTAGTGCCATTTATTCGTTTGATGTTCCAGTTGAATGGCATGGTAAATTGCATTTGCATAGTTTTATTATCAAATGAAAAGTTCTTCAGTTTATCATAGTATGATATAATCTTCACTGGAATTTGTTTGCCACTGAGAGTTACTTGTTGGTTCAATACACTGCCAATGCTCAACAGACTGTCGTAGAGATGTTGTTGCTCAGCCGGTAGTATGCAGGTATCACAATCCACAGTACCAACTCGTACTGTAAAATGATACAATCCACCATTTACAAAGATGGGTCCCTCTACTACAACTGGTTTATCCAACGTACCTATATATCCACCGACAAGGGGCTCTTGCTCTCCAGACAATTTCACTTTACTACTGTTAATTGGGATTATCTGGATTCTTAGATCTCCGTCGTGAGAATGAAACCAATCAGACAGTAGTATCTTGCCATTTTTATCGATTGTGATGTAATAGTTTACATGACTAAACGATTTATTCGAATTTGAATCGAATAATCTAAATTCAATAACAGGTTTCTGTTTTGATGACTGTAGAATCTCTGTCGTAACAACTGGAGGAGATGTTTTAATTAGCAAGTCTGCTTTTCGAGAGCCCATTGATGCTGATATCTGCTCCTGTGACAAGCCATCGGCGAATGCGCGGTTAAAGATCGGTAACGGAATAGCCGAAAAAATTGTACAGGACACGAGAATGATGCTAATCAAAATAAAGAAAAATAGCGAAGCTTCAGATCGCATATTACTGATATAGCTACAATGAATCACATACTTATATTATGATTCCGATACAACGTACCTCTGCTTTGCATCTATTCTTAATTTGAGAGTACATTCGACGAATATACCAGATTCGAAGATGTGACGATTTTTGCCTGCCTCGGAGGAAAGCTGCATTTCATTGTATACTAGGAATGATTACCAAACTACCTAGATTTGGGCTGATGATAGAACTAACCAGCAGTACCTGTTCAGAAATACGATAGTGGATTTACACATTTCAGTCCATTCGTATCAACAATAACAAATATATCATAACCTCTATATCTTATCTAAGAATATTGATAAAATGAAAGATTGGGATTATCGATGGTAGACAAAGAAGCAATACCTTGTGAAGTGTGTGGAAAATTCTTTGATTCCAAGACAGTTATGAAAAAACATATGGATTATTATCACAATGAAGCAGGTAATTTAGAGGAGATAGGATCAGACAAGACCAGATCACAGTACGCTTCAAAAAAATTAATAATATTAGCTACTATTGGTATTCTGTTCGCTCTCGGAGCTGGCGGAGGTGTTTATTTTGCTATGGGATTAAGTTCACCTTCTCAAGCTGGGCCAACCATAGGTGGCATACAGTGCAATACCATGGAACAACTGCTATTTCATATTCATGCCCATCTTGACATCTTTGTTAACGGTCATCTAATATATGTCCCTCCACAAATAGGAATCGTTGATGATAAATGCATATACTGGCTGCACACACACGATAGTACCGGCATAATACATATCGAATCGCCTTTAAAGAGAGATTTTACACTTGGTCAATTCTTTGATGTATGGAAGAGTAAATTGAATAATTCCAGTTCATTCAATGAAATACTCGGAGGAAAAGTAGTACCAATCGTCTATGTGAATGGTAATAAAGTACCAAGTACTGTAAACTACAAAGACGTAAAGTTGAATGCACACGATGAGATTGCAGTCATTTATGGGACACCTCCAAAGTCTATTCCATCCAAGTATTCATTTCCAGAGGGACTGTGAGCGTAGATTTGAGCATCATTTGTGTTGCCAGTACTTTCTATTCTGCATGATCGTCCCTGATTTATAGCGAATGGACCAAGCTATTTCGCATGTCAAGTTAACTGCGATTATTCCACAAATGACTTTGACTGGAAATGAAGATGCTGATGAAAGATAGCACGTATGTAAACAGGTAAAAATAAGAACGTAAATACGAAGATAAAGGAAAAATAATTTTTACTCAGGGAATACTATACTTAAGCTCACTTTTACAGATCTCAAAGGAAAGGAAAGCCATATAGTGACTTGAGCATAAATAATCTTCAAGAACGAACAAGCAGGCGTCAGTCCAGTCATTGTTTCAGTGAACAAAATTCAGTCAACTGTGTTTGTTGTTACCGATGGATTCAATGATCAGCTAGTAGAATAGAATATAGCCACGGCTGCTTAACAATATGTAGACTTTGGTCTGAATTATTCTTCACTTCTATAATCCCTATTACTAGTCGTGAATCTTCGAATGCCAAATGAAAATGGCCAGCTGGAATTAATATGCACTTTTGTTGCTATGAATTGTTTTAGATGTTCTAGATCTGGGTTTATGGCGTCAATTAAAGCATATCTGATTACGTAATGCAATTCGAACAATAAAGACTTCGTAGATTTGTCATTTATTTCTAGTCTTGAGATTATACGCCAATTGCAAATTTGGATGGATTTTGGTGTGGACGATCATCATGACGTCTGATGGTGGAACTTTATTGTCTACAGCATTTTTCAATTCATTGAGATATTTTTCAACTTCTCCCGCGGTAATGCTATTCTTCTTAGTTTCGTATGGTTTTAATTCTGAATCAAATATTTCCACTGCCCTTTTTGCATATTGCTTAGCAGTTTGATATTTGGCTGTATCAAAAACTGAATTGTGATTGGGTCTATGAATATCGAAATTGGATGACGTAGAAGACATCGAGGACATCGAGGACATGTTCAGCATAACACTAGGTAGTATTCCGTAAGCTCCACCGTAGTATTGTAATATTTCATCCACGATGTTGGCTAGGAACAATGCGTCAACAGTAGAATTACTAAATTGTTCACTCTTAATTACAAAGTAGTTTTCATTGTCTATCACATCATCCAACCTGTCCAATAGTTGAGCGAGATGCTCGTTGGAAGAAGTTAGGTTAGAATTAAGTGATTCGTTTGCTAGTAGCGCCTCTATTCTTACTCTTTCGATTAAGGTAAGAAACGCGGCGTTATCATCGCTAGAAACAAAAATGTGAGCATTGACGTCTGAAGATAAACTAGGATTCAGATATGATATGAAGCAGAGCATAAGCATGAATAGAACTATCGGAGCGTTTCGGAACTTATTCATGTGTTTTGTGGGTAAAATGCAATAACCATTTAAGTATTTGCTACTCGAATTCTACGTATCCATCAATAGCAA
>JANWJI010000030.1 GCA_025449515.1 Nitrososphaeraceae archaeon
TCTCGCAATGTCAAGTGCAAGCATGTATATGCAATTGAATTTTATCGCCATCAAAGCGCGACATTTTAGTTCACTCAATTATGTAACTATAGTTGTAGTTACTATTTTACTGTTATTAATGAACAATATAAAAGAATCAAGCAAAGTTATTTAGTAATCTCGGAAATAGCATCTTCTATTTCGTTATGAAATATTTCACATTAAAACCTTTTTCTGGATCGAGAGATCAAATATATAGACTAACTGCTTGGTATACATAGACAATGCTGATAGTATTCTATGTGTCTCTCATTAGGCGCGCGCCAAATATGGCAATTCAACAAATATGAGCTGCTGAATTGAAGCACCATCACAAACTCAGCAGTAGATCTACCTGGAAATATATCTAACGATTCATCTATCCACATACGCCCTGATAATTGTACTTGATCTTATTCTTCGAAGAAAGGTCTAAACT
Source organism: Nitrososphaeraceae archaeon (assembly GCA_025449515.1). Classification (GTDB taxonomy): domain Archaea; phylum Thermoproteota; class Nitrososphaeria; order Nitrososphaerales; family Nitrososphaeraceae; genus JARBAU01. The sequence continues at coordinate 458 of JANWJI010000030.1, forward strand.
GAACATCATATCCAGGAGAGTTGTTTGCAAATTGCTTTATCGTGATCATTTTGCATATTTTATCTTGCAACTCGGAATGTTCACTCAATTTCTTTTTACAAATAGGACATAATGCCATATACATTACAAGATAACAACAAATCAAGAGGTATTTATTAGATCTATTACGCAATTAGAAGGTTAGCTAAACTAGACTTCGAACAGGATATTTGGCTAATATTTCTCTGATGTCATTTAGAAGTTTGTCTAAAAAGCCTTTCAATGAATAGTAGTAAGAATTAGACTTTAGATTATTCGCAGATCAATATATCTTAAATGACCAGCGATCTGACGTTGATATTTTTCACCGTTAGGACCAAGCAGTCTAATCATTCTCCTTTTACGCAGTGTCTAAATTCCAGCATGTGGAGATCGTGATGATAAAGACATTTATGTAATCGCAAATACTTCTGCATAGACCAAGTTTCCCATATTAAATCGTGCAGTATTACCACCTGATTTCGTACAGTCATATATTCCATGGAATTTAATTCCTACACACGCTAGTGACGAACCGTTAATCATACTTGCTGGCATTACGAAGTAGCCTGCATCTATGGTTCGATTCGTATCTTGAGATATATAGTTTATAAAGTACACAAGCACGGGCATCTATCACTAGGTTCTCCTTTGTCTGCATCCAGACAAACTAAGAGCTTGGTCCTATAAGCTAAAAAGCCTCGATATTTTATTAGTTAGCCATTCAATGATCTTATGTTGTGATAGCAGCAATGTCATGATTAAAGGCTCACCAGGAAAAGGCGCGCCCTTGCATTAATGACACTAGCATATTTGTGACAATCGTGTAATACAACACCGCTATCTACATTGCTATCTATTGCAATGGATTAACAGAATGTCCAACTACCTTATTACCTTTCATTATAGTACAACATGCACATTTTTGATTCAGACATACTTCTGCTTGTTCATGATTGCAGATAGAACATATACACTGCTTTTGCAGTTGGTGTTGGACAAAATGATGATTATTATTACTACCAAGATCACTAAATGTATTCCCATCCTTTTGCTGCTGTAGCTGTCGTTGTTGTCTTGATTTATCACTAACATATAACCACAATAAAATCAAAGGTATTCCTAATGCAAAGAATATGCCTATTGTTCGTACTGGAATACGCAATACAAATAGAAATATTCCAAAACATAACGTAGCTAAGCCAAGAGCTAAAACCCAACGGGTTGTAAGGCTTTCTACCATCTATGGAATTCAAGCGCCTCTATAGGATATATAATCACTATCTGATATATGGGCTTTCTCCTTCAATCTGATGTTCTACTTCTTCTTTTTCTGTACTATCATCTGCTGTTGAGAGTAGTCTTTTTCTTTTCCTTCGTAATTTCCTTACTTCTTCAAGTATTTCTCTTAATTGTTCTTCAGAAATCTTCGATATTTTGGAGTCGCATTCCATACCTTTTGCATCTAGAACTTCTTCTGTTAGCCCAATGATCTCATCCTTATGCTGCTCTTCTTCTATAGTTAGCATATTATGACTTCTAAATCGAAAGTAGGCAAATTCGCTCATTATTATGACCGCTACTATTATTACAATAAGCTGGTTATTATTGATCTTGTCTTGCACTGCATCTCAGAAACGATATAATTAACACTAGACAAAAACATCAAATATTTAACGTACAGTTTTGCTAACGCTGGCGAGCTTTGAACCGACATAATCATTGTCTTTGCTTCTGCAACATTTTACATTCAGATAATTTAATGATCAGTTCATTTATCATCTTTTGCTGCTGCAATACTAAGAGCATGAATAACGATTCAGCTGAAAAGCATTCACCTTTGGAGATAACAGCTCTCATATAGTATCTATTGTGTCCACATTCAGAAAGCATCTCATTAAAGAGAAGTGCCTTTTCTTCCCTTAGAGTATATTCAAAGTCTTTCCATGATTTGATCTCTTTGGCTAAGATATCAACGTTGTCTTTTTCTTCTTTTTGTTCATTTTTGGACACTTCCATTATCATCTTGAAGCATTTACATTCTTTTTAATAACAGAACCACAAATGGAGAGACCTAGGGATGCATATTTGTTGAAATATGCCAAGCGTTGCTCGTGAGCGTGATCTCCATTTGGTCAGGTCTAACGCTTAGATAAAATCGAAGAGAAGACAGCCAGGATGCCTTGCTATAGGTAGGCGCGCTCATTCAATATGTTAAGGACAGTATCTGTTTAGAACATTAGGTTTGTCCAACTTACCTTCCAGTGTTGATTAATGCAAACGACAAACATGGCTCAGGATTGGGTCCTCAACTGTTCTATCAGTGACTTCATATCCACCACATTCCAACGTTCTATGACTTTTGCATCACGAAAAGAAAATACTGTCATACCATTAACCCTGAATTGTTTATCAGTTGGTCGAAGACCCTCAAATTGACCTTTGTGGGTTCCAGATAAATTGTATCTGCATGCCACCTTATTTCCTTCGATTACAATATCATCAAAAGTGATTGTTATATCAGGGAATGCTTTCCACAGGAGATAAATGAATTGTTTAAAACTTTCCTTGTTCGCTGGTTGATTTGGAGGAAAATCATGAAAAGTCAAGGAATCATCATAAAAATCAAAGTAAGATAATTCCCTACGCTGTGGATCGTTAAACGTGTCTGCCAATCGTCGGACAACTCCTCTTAAAGACTCGACTGATGACATCATAGGGGTATGTATAGGTATTTTAATAAGTTTTTCTACGTTTGCATTGCATTCCAAGATGCTTAAAAGAAAGAAATAGACATTCCAGATGAATTAATATTTGCCAAATATCTCAAAGCAAACTAAGACGCATGTCTCTGTATCATTCCTAGGAGCTTCCTCATCTAAACCTTATACAAGAATGAAATGGTAGATCGGAATTATTGAAACTGATGAATTCCCCTTCAAATATGTGTGTTCATAAGTGACCAATGACCAGTAATATATTAGCAACATTAAGTTGTGACTAATATTTCCTCAATTTGTGGACTAATCCTGGCAAATATCTAGACTGCTACCGATACTCGGTACATTGAGAATCCTTTTAAAAATAGATTGACAGAGTTCGAGATGTAGTTATAACTGACAACACCTTATGTTCTATTTTTTTTATGAGATAATATTAATTCACTGACTGTATACTGAAAGCCTTCAATATAGGGAGAATTTTGAGAATCTGTTCAAAGCTAATTCTTATCTGAACTCCAACATTTTTAAATGGCAATCAATTAATATTATTGGGTAAAGTTGACGATATTGCAGGATAGTAATAAAGGCCTATTCGTTAAGGGAACTGGGGTCTGAGGATGTCTGATGTCGGCAGGGTCCAGACAGATAGCTCTAATCAGTCTCAGATCGAATCCAACAATATGTTAGTTGTTTCTGGTCTAAGCGTAACATCGCAGAATAAGAGAGTCCTTGAAGACATAAGTTTCAAAGTCAAGAAAGGGACATCCCTTGCAGTCGTTGGTCCCAATGGAGGCGGCAAGACCACTCTGTTTAGAGCACTGCTGAATCTTATCCCATACACCGGTACAATAAAGTGGAATGATGAAGTAAGAATCGGCTATGTTCCTCAGAGTCTTGTCTCTACGGATTTACCCATACTAGTCGAGGAGTTTCTGAGGTTCAAACGCAGGACAAATTATGAGACATGCATAAGTTCAGTTGGTCTAGAGAAGGCAATTCTCAGACAAAGCCTTGGTTCTCTTTCAGGGGGAGAGCTCCAGCGTGTTCTGATCGCATGGGCGATCGTGGACAACCCAAGCGTGCTCCTGTTTGATGAACCAACCTCTGGTGTAGACATAGGTGCTGAGGAGCCCATCTATGAAAACGTGAATCATCTAAAAAGAGAAGCTGGAATAACGATTCTCCTGATTTCTCACAATATGCACGTCGTTATGCATTACTCCGATTACGTGTTAGCCCTAAATAAGGGCGTATTGTTCTTCGGCGATACAAAGAGCCTGACTCATTCGCAGCTATTGAGTATAATATTTGGAAGTGAGTTCGCTCTGACAGAAGAGGAACATTATAAAGAGTAGACAGTACTCCTTGCTGGATACCATTACTTTAACTTTAGGTCTCATAGTTGGTGTATTTGTAGGCTCAACAGCAGGCTATCTTGGTTCGATAATGGTATCAAGGCACATGGCCTTGGTCGGTGATGCACTTTCGCATGTTGCTCTCCCAGGCCTTGCACTTGGAATATTGTTCAACTTCAATCCGTTCATTGGTGCATTCGCATTTTTGGCGGCAACGGTAATTGTCACGTGGTATCTTCAAAAATCAACAACGCTCTCAGTCGAGGCAATCATAGGAGTAATCTTCGTTTTGGCACTTTCGATTGGCATTCTTATCACCCCAAAAGTAGATCTCCTGGAGGCGTTGTTTGGTGACGTTTCGAAAATAACTCTCATGGACACAGTAATAACAATTCTAGTGTCTCTCTTCGTGATTTTCGTAATAAAGAAAATTTACGAGAAATTAATCATTAGCATGATTTCTAAAGAACTCGCCGTCGCAAACCGGATAAAGGTCGAGAGGATAAATTTGATCTACCTCTTGCTAGTCGCCACAATAGTGGCAGTAGGAATAAAGGAGGTTGGAACGCTGCTAGTCGGAGCGGTAGTGATAGTTCCTGCAGCCGCAGCAAAGAATATCAGCTCCACCCTCTCTGGTTATTCCCTTATGAGCGCTATATTCGGCCTTATGAGCGCAACATCAGGTGTGGTTTTATCAATCTACGTGAATGTCCCAGCCGGGCCACTTGTCGTGATAGTGGGCACGGTTATCTTTGCTGGAAGTGTCGCGATAAACTCGCTTTCAAAGAGACTTAAGCCCAAAAGAGTATCCGCAGCATAAATACGTCAAA
>JANWJI010000031.1 GCA_025449515.1 Nitrososphaeraceae archaeon
TGACCATTCCATCTATTGATTGCTTGCCACTGAAGATATTGAGGATCTTGTCTTAACTGCGATGTAATAATTCTAATTGCTTGTGATTCTCCATTAGCCTTTGCTATGTTAGCTTTCGCCTGTGCTTGTGCCTGTACAACTGTTTGGTTAGCTACTACTTGAATTCCTCTCAAATTATTCAATTCTGTCAAGTACTTTTGAAAAGCTACCACTTTATCTTCAACCTGATTAGAAAATGCTTCAGAGAATTTAAAATCAGTAATAAATATTGTCTCTACCACTATATCTTTAGCTGACAAAGAGTTTCTTATCGTATTTGCTATAACATCCTTAACAATGGCTCTTTTTGTAATTAACTCTTCAGCGTTGTATTTTGCTACGCTTGCTTTAACTGATTCTTGTATTGTAGGCGCTATTACTCTATCTGCATAGTCTGGGCCCAACTGTTGGTAAACCTTATTTACATCAGTAGGATTCAGATGGTAATTTAACGCTATCACGGTTTGTACTTGTTGTAAATCATTAGATGCAGCAGTTGCTTCAGCTTGATATTTCAAAGTACGAACTTCTAGCTGTATTACTTGTTCAACAAACGGAATAATAAAATGTACTCCTTCGCCAAGTACTCTGTTCTCAACTGCGCCTAGGTATAGAACAACTCCTCTATGTCCTGCCTGCACTATGACTACTGATTCAGACATAATTATGACGATGACAGCGAATGTCACTATGGCCGCCACTATTAGTAGCTTATTTGGCCTTCCTGTTGGCGATGGTTGTCTCCGGAGCTGCTTTGTTGCATAATTCAGAAACTTCGTTATGTTGTAACGCTTTTATCACTTCTCACGACAGGGCCAGATACGGATTACTATCTTTTGACCGAAAATTTCAAAGTTAGTTGACTAATATCAGATTTGTGCAACAAAGCATCCGGAGCAATTACTTCATTATCTTGTTACCAATACACTAATTTATTATATATGTCTAAGAACATATTTACAGTTTATCCAATTGTAACTTGTTAATAATGTGTAATCACATCCCTTTTAGATAATTACTCTAATTTCTAGGTCTTGGTTTTATAAAAAATTGGAAATTTCCAATGTTTACAAATAAAATAAGTATAGACACTGCTTTCAATGTCTAACAGGTTAATCATGATGAACCACATAGAGATCATTTTGGTGTATAGAAAATCAATTTGTGATAAGGCAACAAGAAAAATGTGAGTTTCGTAGTCATTGTATTAATGTATTACTGAGTTTTAACATCTTAATCTTATTCAGTTATATGTCAGACTTTGATTCTAAAAATGTGAATATGCAGCCTCGATTCTTGAGCCAAGCAGTAGGGTGCAAACGAGATTTCTTCCTTAGATTCTTATGAAATTCCTACATTTCTTTTGTACTTCAGTATGATTTGAAAGAAAAATAACAATTTAGTCCACTATTTTAGATTATTTTCAATTATCGGAGTATACCTCAAATTCCTGCATATCATTTTACTAAATATGATATTATTAATAATGTGTGCTAAAATCTTCTAAAGACTCACAATGAGGTTTATTTTTATTTTCGTCATTATTTTCAACCATTTAAGCAAACGGACTAACTAACAAAGGTTCGTTTCATCTAGAGCTCAAGGATCGATCCTTTTTTCAGACTTAAATACAATAGTATTCTATATTAGAATTTCGAAAATCAACTGGAAGATCATTATAACGATGACGCTGGATTATGTAAGTTTGTTGCATTAATAAGGGAAATGAATAGAAATATAGTAATATTAATATAGTAAAAGGTACTCGACAAATCTTCCGTAAAAACGCTTTTAAGTGATCGTACCCTATTGTATAATGATTTGAGGCGAGTTAATTGCTGCTACTATTTAGTAGTAGCAGAAGCTTGATTCTGATAGCAATATTTGGAGATAGCAAAAAATGTGTGGAATAGCAGGTATTTTAAGCAAAAAAAATGAAAATGTTGTACCAATGATTGAGTGTATGCTTTCGAGTATGTCAACTAGGGGTCCAGACGGAGCTGGAATATGCGCTAATAAACATGTAATTAGAGCAGATTTACTAGAGGATTTACGATTCGACGAGCTTTCAGGGAAAAGTGCATTAGGACATTTAAGGCTTGCCATAGTTGGAGGCACGTGTGGGCAACAGCCTTTTCGTAGCTGTAACGGAAGATTTATCGTTGAGCATAATGGTGAAATTTATAATTATAAGAAAATTCGTAATAAGCTAGAAAAATCACATACATTTGTCACTCAATCAGATAGTGAAGTAATTGTTCACCTGTTGGAGGAATACTCCAAGAATAGTAATGATCTTCTTTATGCTATTAAGAAGACCGTTTCACGACTTGATGGTGTTTACGCCATAGTTATAAAAGATGAAGAGACAGGAAGTATTGCGCTTGTTAGAGACATAATGGGTGTAAGACAGATCTATTATGGTGAAAATAATAACTTGGTTGCATTCGCTTCTGAGCGCAAGGCGTTATGGAAAGTAGGACTTAAGGAACCTACTCAGCGAGTCATGCCAGGTCAGGCAGTAATTATTTTACCAAGTGGTGAGATACAGAAATACATAGTTGCTACTTCGCCGGTACGACCTAGTAAAGTTGTTTATAAAACATTGTCATTAGCTATTAGAAAGTATCAACACGCTCTGATTGCCTCGATGAAAAAACGAACCCAAGATTTTAGTAGAGTGGGAATAATTTTCTCAGGTGGAATTGATAGCGTGATCATTGCATGGCTCGCGAAGAAAATGGTCCCTGAGGTTATTTGTTATACAGGTGGAGTTAGTGGTTCAAACGACATTGCATTTGCACGATTCGTTGCAAAGAGACTAGATCTAAAGTTAAGAGTTAATGAACTTTCTCCCGAGGAAGTCGAGCAGATGCTGCCTGAAGTAATCGATACGATAGAAAATAATAACGCAGGACAGGTAGAAGTTGCCATTCCGGTATACGCAGCAGTGAAACTTGCACATGAAGATGGAATCAATGTTATGTTTAGCGGACAAGGAGCGGATGAGCTTTTTGGAGGTTATCCATGGTATGCAAATGTTGTTGAAATAGAAGGATATCAAAAATTACGTCATCATATGGATCAGGACTTGCTTTTACTTTACAGCGAAACTCTAGAAAGAGAGGATAAGATCACGATGGCACACAGTATAGAAATGCGAGAACCGTTCTTGGATATTAACCTAATTAAACTTTCAATGCAGATAGATCTGAAGCTAAATGTAAAAGGTGGTTCAGATAAATTAGGCAAGCACGTACATCGAAAGCTTGCCCAAAAATTGGGCATTTCCAAGAGTATAGCATATCGTATAAAGGAGGCGGCGCAACACGGGTCTGGGATGCATGAAATTTTTGACTCTATAGCTAAGAGACACGGATTTGACGAATTTACTGTATCTAGAGACTACCTTGAAGTTTTAAAGCTTCGGGAAAAAATAGGTAGTTCACAAAGATATGGTTATTTATTCGAAAATGAAAAAATGTGGATTGCAGAGCCGCATGTCCAAATGTATCTTGATAGCATTTCCAAGGCGCTACCAACATTTGAACATAGTATACTTAAAGTAAAAAGTAAAAAGTAAAACAAGAAAATGTGAAAGTGGATGTTTCCATATTTATTTTTATTATCCACATAGAAAGCTTTATCATACAGCAAATATAGCGATAGTACTAAATTCAGGCCCATTTTCGAATCGTCCTGCTTGGAAATAGCAATCAATCAATCAATCTACATAGCCATTATTTACATAGCCAATTATCTACATAGCGATCGTCCTGTGTATAATAACGCTTTATTCGCAAACGAATGTAATATTTAGAGAGTCATGGAAAGTCAAATTTAGCCATATTTTATCGGCATGAATAAATTGATCTTATTTGTTTAGCAATAAGAATAGTAGACACTATTAGTGCCGGTATACATATTACAATGAACACAGTCTGGAAATACGCGAGTATAGAGATCGCTGCTCCTGACCAGAATCCCAAAAGAAGCGAAAACAAACTTCCTGCGCATGTAGGACATCCAATAAATAGACCGCTAGTTAGTCCTACGCTTCCAAGTAGAGAAGAAAGTTTTTTGGTATGACTAAACTTTTTAGTAAGTTTTAAGGCATAAACATTTAAAGAAACGTTAAAACCAACCAATATCGATACAACGGCTACAAGAACTATATTAATAGGTACCAATAGGATCAAAAAATGATCGGTTAAATAGATAGAAAGCATTGGCACATAACCGATAATGTTGCAGCATGGAGTAACACTAATTGAAGGAATATTGACTCCTTGCTGAATAAACGAGACATCATTTCTATATATAAATATTTGAGAAAGGAACGCAAAAATAATTCCATAACCTATTGCAGAAGCTGTCATTATTTTCCAATAATAGCTATCTGAAAATATCGATGTAATATAGAATGTTAAAGTATTGGTATTTATTGTTCTTTTTTGTTCAGCTTTAAAAATTTTGTATAGCCCATAGCCAGTTGATACCATTAACATACAGGTCATAACAAGTACAACATTTGCAATATTCTTAAGATTAGCATTGATCACTACAGACTGCCCTTCATGAGGAGCACTGATTCTAGCATAAATTACAAAAATTAAAACTAATGAGATTGTGCTAATCAAAGCAATTCTTAATCCACGATTACGTTGATCCCGCCAATCTTCACCAAGATTCATATCGGATAACAAAAATCTCTACTCATTATATAAAGAGGTTATCAAGATCACTTTCCAAGTTGGTGCCAAACCATATCATCAATATGAAAAACCTGGCATTAAGTTGACTTCAACATTCTGTCCTTTCCTCATATTTGTTATATGTTGTGGTACAATAATATAACCATTACATTTAGTAAGTAGAGTCATACTTTCAGTTTCCCCCGATATTGGCCTAGCTACAAATTTTTTGTGGGCTCTTGTTTTGAATAACTTTACGTATACTATTTTTGTAAAATAAGGAAACTTTCTACGAGCTTCCCAATTATCGATTAAAGTGGCACAAATCGTCAACTCGCTTCTTTTTTCAGACCGACCAGACATTAGTCTCAGTAAGGGATAAGCAAAAACGATGAAAGCATTAATAGCTCCTTGAATAGGACCAGGGAGGATTATAATTGGTTTGCCATTTAGAGCTGCCAATCCGGTTACCCTTCCACGATCTAGTTTAGTTCTGAAAGCGATTATACTACGGGTATCTCTAGATTTAATCGCCTCTTTTACCAGATCGTACTTGCCTACAGACGATCCACCAATCGTCAAGATTAAATCAGCTCTAGTGATTGCAGTCTTGATTTTATTCTGTAATGAAGTCAATTTATCAGGAGTTACACCTAAATCCATAGATGTACCTCCAATTTCCTCCACTAACCAAGATATAATATGACTATGTATATTCGGGATCTTGTCTGATCTGATGTTTTCCAAGACGTCGGATAGTTCATTGCCTGTGGGTATTAATGCTACAGTTGGTTTCTTAAATACTGGTACTTGAAATATGCGCATAAAAGTTAAGAGCCCAATGTCCTGTGCCCTCAAAACTGTTCCCTTTAATAATACTCGTTCTCCTTTCCTTATATCCATGGAAGCGGGATAAACAAACGAACCCTTTTGTATTGAAGACCGAATTTCTATCATTTCATAGTTGCCTGCCTTAACTATTTTAATATTTTCTATTGGTATCACCGTATCAGATCCCTTAGGCAAAGAGGTACCTGTTGAAATCCTGTACGCGTGACTACGTGGTAGAACAAAATCTACTATGTCTTCTAACGGTACTTGGATATTGTAAATCCTTAAAGTTGCTGGATTTGTTTTTGATGTACTTTTTATATCATTGTACCTAACAGCAAAGCCGTCCATGTGAGAACTACTATATCGAGGAACTCCGAACTTTGATATTATATCTTCAGCCAAAACTCGTTTGTATGCGTTCAGTACATGCACAGATTCCGAGGACGGCATTATGGTAGCTCGTTCTTTGAGCTTGATAAAAGCTGAATTTACTGAATCGTATGAGATCTCTTTAAAATACATGATTAACTAATATTAGCTATACAAAATGGGTATAATTAACTTATTTCACAAAGCTAAATTGAAGTCATTGTAAACCTCGTTTTAATATTAACATTGATTTTGTTGTAGTCGAGCCAGACGTATGTTAATTTATATATTTCTGGTTAGAAATACTAGATCAAAAATTAAGTACTAGCAAAGGGCTAAAGATCATTCGTTTTGAAAATAAGTTAAATTGAGTAATCCGGAACTTTAAAGCCTTATCATAAACAAATAGTAACGCTGAGTTGTAGAACCAATTGTCCACTAGGTGTATCTTATTTCAAACAATTGGATTCTCACAGCGGGTCTTCTCTATGTCGTTTTAACAAACATAGTCAGTTTTATATTGAATCTCCAGATTCAGCCAAGTCAAGGGGACATAATTGACTCGGATGATTGCATTGTAGGTTCGCCTTGGCGTAGCTTTCTCATTGTGAATCTACAGACAATCATTTTTGATAAATAAGTAAAATTGTTATTTTTAAGCTATTATAAGTTATGGAGCTGCAGAAAGTATTGGGATCGTACTTCAAACATGGCTGCGGGCGATTCAGGTTCTTGGTGTAGCCTTTGCATGAGTTACCTGCAGCTAATGGTTGGCTTTAAGAAATGTTGTCCAGGAGTACAAATGAATTCTCCAGGATTCAGCCAAGTCAAGAGGGATCACAAATTGTCTCATGTGGCTTGTCAATGGGTTCGCTCCGTCTGGTATTTGCTATACTATGAGGTCGGCGAATCTGCTGGCAAGCCATTCATAATACCAAGTTATTGGCTGAAAGGATCTTCATTTGATGGCCATATGGAATTACGACTAATCACCACCAGTCATTACCAACCACCAACTAGAGTATTGGCCGAACTACGTCAATTCTGAATGTAACTGCTGCCGCCTATAAGAGTTTTCAAACATATAATACAACTAAAATGCCTAGATAACTGCTGATCGAATATTCGTACGCTCATTATCGAGTTTAGTCGATCATCATAGGCCGGATTGGATCGGCTCAAGACGATTGAGCTCATAATGATCGAGTAGTCTTCATACTGTTATTGGTAACGGCCAGCGGCCTAGAATAATATTGTATTTAGCAGATTCAAATCAATGGTTTAGCGAAGCAGTTTACTGGACTGTCATTAGATCTCGGATCCAGGTCACGCCATGCGTTTCATAATTGTCCATTATTTCATTCAGGATGGCTTGACAGGGTGCCACATAACTGTAGTCTGTATTTTTCGCAAAGCTATGGCTCTTATTTGTCTTCATGCGCTGATTCGCTTAATCTGCTTAATATCTGTCTAGATGCGTTAGTTATTGCGTCAGTCATATATTCTTTTGATTTGGGGCAGTGGTTAGCATCATCATGACTTAGTGTCTCATTCTGGGGTATTCCTTGTTCAGCCTTAGACATTTGTCCGAACTTTGAGGCAAGGCTATCATCCGTATAAAGAAGAGCAGTCAGACGCTGGTGTTGTATTCCAAAAACTAGCATTAGAGCCAGCATCAGAAAAGTCATGACGACAACTATAGTCTTAGTAAACATCTTGTTCCAATTTAACATTAGGTTACAAATTCTTATCGAATTTGTTATTCATTTTGGATGAAAGGCATTCACGTAAGATGGCTAAAAATAAGTTTCTATCGGCCAGATCAACCTTTCATAACGATTACGATTAGAATAGGTTACCCAAAGTACTCCATTGTTAACGTCTTTTTAAAAAACAAGATACGAGAAATATTCTATGCAGCTGAGCTGTTGATATTATCGCAAAAATTTGAGATACGATTATGGAGGCATATTGAATGGATTGAATGACAATCTTTTAGATGAACCGGCAAGCGATATTAAAGATATACCAGTTACTGGAAATTGCCTGGTTTATTTTTTGAAAGCGTAGCTATAACTGGGACTCACTACTTTGCCATTATCTACTATTAGGTAATCTCGCTCAATTGCGTGCCCATTTAGAAATTTCACTAGACAGTTTTTTATTCCATCTGCGTATCTTTTTTGTGCCTCCAGAGTTGTACCGGAGTAATGATGCACCATTCCATGATTTGGCATATTTCTCCATGGATGGTTTCTAGGGGCTGGCTCGGGGAACCAAACATCTCCTGCATATCCTGCTAGATGCCCTTTCTCTAAGGCTTCTACAAGAGCTTTGGTATCAATAATTTTTCCTCGAGCAGTATTGACAAGGTACGCGCCCTTTTTCATTCTGAACAACAAATCTCGATTAAACATTCCATCTGTTTCTGGAGTTAAAGGGGTGTTGATGGTAATGATATCTGATTTTTCGATTAATTCTTCTAAAGGTGTATATCGAATACCAAGGACAAATTCTTCAACAGTACTGAGTCGAAAGTTGTTATAGTAAAGTAAGTTAATATCGAAACCCTTTAGCCTGGTACATACCCTCTGTCCGATCCTACCTGTCCCTATAACTCCAACAGTTTTGCCTTCCAAATCGTGTGCGTTTGCAGCAATTTCCGCAATATCCCATTTACCATCTAAAACTTGTTTGTAAGCAGGAATATAATTTCGAACTAAAGCTAAGATATGCATTACCACCTGTTCAGCCACGCTTACGACGTTGCTACCCGTAATCTCAGCTACTGTAATGTCATGTGCTGCAGCAGAAGCCAAATCTATATGATCGGAACCAACGCCCGCAGTCAGAATCAGCCGAAGTTTTTGCGCCTTTGTGAGTCTCTCTTTTGTAATATAAGCCGGCCAAAATGGAGTAGTGATAACAACATCAGCAGTGGGAAGATGTTTATCAAGCTCATACTCTTGGTCGGTAAGGACTACAAGTTCATGGCCACTCTTTTCAAGAAAATCCTTAAGCCCAAGGGCGTTTTCTGCGCAACCCAGTAAGTCTGGATTATTCGTTGCTCTTTCTCCTCCTGGATAGAGCACTGCTACAATCTTCAAACATCCCAGTTGCTAGACTATCTAATTTAAGGTTATCTCAAAAAGCTTAGGTATATTCCTACACGACAATTACTAGTTGGAGGAAATATTTCAAACACTAGAATCGATTTTAGTGATTGATACCGAAATATGTTTTGAATAAGTTATAAGATTGCTGATCTAAATTCATGATGAGACTATCTTTAGTCCATATTTCTAGAAACTTTCTGCCATATTCCAATGGCCGTGTTTTTGAAAGCAAAATCCTTTTTCGGTATCTGTTTTCTTTACCTTATTCCTAGCACTAATCTCTTATGCTGCTGCAATTTGGGGTTTAGCAAAATTGTATACAAGAATTTTACTGGCGGATTAATCCTCGATAGCTCAACATCCTAAATAAAGACTAACAAATTAATGCGTACCAAATTAATGAATATTATCTTTAGAAGAGTCTAGCATTGCGGCATCTGGCGTTCTATTATTTGAGAGGTATCATAGCGGATTTCCTGCCATGTACCAATCTTCTTTTGGCCTTTCATCATATGTAATAATTATGTGTTCAGGCTTAGTTTTTAGCATTTGTACTGCCGCATCAGTTACAGCCCTAGCAAATGCATCCTTTTGCTCCTTAGTTCTACCAGGGTATAATGAAATTGCGATGATAGGCATATCATAGGGGGTAGCAATCGGCCCATTTATATGTTATTTGACCATGTCAATACAAATGATATAAATATTGGCCACTCCTAATAGTCGTGGTGCTGAATAAAACCAAACATGGCTTAATGTCCTCCCCTACGTCGCGCTCTCTTACAACTGAGAATGCACTAGGCAAATACATCAAAAGTATTAGCATAATGAACGCGGCATCGGCTCGTGAGTATCAATTCAGACTACCGGGGTTCAGTGAATTTGTCTTTACGGCATATAAAATAAATTTGGATAATCTCATAATGAAGATTAATGAACGTTTACTTGATCCTTACGATGTCTTAAGTAGTTATATTTCATATCTTCAAACTAGCAACAATATTTCGGCCCTAACTCTAAAACAACGATTAATAACAGCAAAGAATTTTCTTGAGTATTTCGATGTCGACATAAGTCCTCGCAAATTCAAGCTAAAAGTGAAGTTCCCCAAGGTTGTTCGGAAAGATATACAGCCTCTAACTAAGGAGAATATCACGAATATATTAAATGCATGTTCTGACATCAGATTAAAGACGTACGTAATATTGCTCGCCGCTACCGGGATGCGAGCATCTGAGGCATTATCTATTAGATTGGCTGATTGTGATCTGACTACCAATCCACCAAAGTTACTTATACGAGGAGAATTTACAAAAACAAAGGTATCTCGGTTCGTCTTCTTAACCCAGGAACTCGTCCAACAAATTTCGTTATGGTTGGAATATAAGCATCGTAGACGCAGGGTATGTCTTAAAGTTAAAGAAAATGAAAAAACACACATTGAATACAGGACTCGAAGAAGAAATGATCGTG
Organism: Nitrososphaeraceae archaeon; assembly: GCA_025449515.1. GTDB lineage: Archaea > Thermoproteota > Nitrososphaeria > Nitrososphaerales > Nitrososphaeraceae > JARBAU01. The sequence continues at coordinate 10,526 of JANWJI010000031.1, forward strand.
ATTTATTATTAGCCGTGAATCAAGCTAATCCAAACATTAGATGGTTATATAATCACTTTGCCAATAGTTTTGGTAAAACATTAGATAGAATGGGCATGGGTGACAGAGAAGAAGTTGATTGTGGTAGACGTCGACGCATTACTCTGCACTCTATGAGACGTTTTGTTAAATCTACCATCTCGGATTTGGGCTACGGCGACTTTTCCGAGTTTATGATTGGACACAGCTCATCGACTTATTATAGGCGTACAGTTGATGAAAAAGCTGCTCTATTTAGAAAGATTGAGCCGTACTTGACATTTCTCGATTATCAGCAGTTAGAAAGGCGAGGTGCAGACATTAGTGCACAATTGCTGGAAAAAGATAAACAAATTCAGACCTTAGTAAAGAAGCAGGAGCAATTTGAACAGTTACTCCAATCGCTCATAGATTCAGGACAGTTAAAACCGGGTAAAACCGATTTCTAGATTATTCCA
>JANWJI010000032.1 GCA_025449515.1 Nitrososphaeraceae archaeon
AGCTAGAAAATTTCCTAACATGGTAAAGGAGATCTTTCTAAAAGCAACTCTCTATAACATGTTCAATCGAATGACATAACCATCGGCATAAATGAACTAAAATCCTAATGGATTATGCAACAGAGCATAAAGATCGTAAGACTACTTTCTAGGGATTGTAGAACTCCTTATCTAAAGATGGCCTCTGCTGTAGGGATTACTCCACATGCTATTAAGACCAGAATTAATAAAATGCTTGCTCACGGGATAATTCAAAACTTCGTCGCGATAGTAAATCCGGCAATATTTGGATATGAAAAACAGTGTATCCTGACTATTCGTAGTATTGGTAAGAAAATCAAAGAAGACGAAATTATGAAAAAGTTGAACCTTACAGGTGACTTGAGATTCTATACAAAACAACTGGGAGGAGCTGCTTTATTTTCAGTATTGGTTAAAGGTGGATCTGAAGATAAGATTGGGCTCATGGTCGATATACTAAGACCGGCTGTTGCGGTTTGTAAGCTTCTTGATCTTCAGCCAGTTTACACAAATATAATAAATTCTGATTTGAAAATTATAAGGGCTCTTATCAAATGCAAGAATGGATATTTCTAATATTGCTAAAGAAACCTCACTATCAGCAAGGACCATAACAAGAAGATTAGAAAAGATGAAAGAACATCATTTGTAGATTTTATTATTTTTATGGATATGTCATCCATGCATCTAGTAGGTTACATTCAATTTATTGTACTAATCGATATTGACAAATCTCTTTATGAGCATATCCTCAAGAGAATATATACTGAATTCCAGGAATATCTAATAGCAATTCCTAACGTAAACCAAAGTGAATTTATATTTGCACTATTTTATAGTCCAAATATACCAGCAGTTGAATTAATATTGACACGATTATTATCCTTTGACGGAGTAAAAAGTACTGAATTATTTATCATGACAAGAATGGGCTATTATATCGACTGGTTAAAAAGAGAAATAAACATAAGGTTGAAATCAGAAAGAGCAGACACGGCTGCAATAAATTGAGATCTGTCAATTGAAAGTAACGTTCGCAGGCTCATTTAGCCAGTCTTCTATTAGCAACTATATGAAAATCTAATAGTAGGAGGTTTTCAGACATTTCAATTCTTGGGTAAAGTTATTGAAAAAAGATGTATGACATGAATATTTTGGTAGATTAGGCATAACAACATGAGATTACTCATATTAATTTGTGTCGTTCCTGTCACTACTCCTCTGCTCTACATTCGATATAATACTATAAGACGCTCCAATTCATTAAATAGCGAGAGTGAAAGGTCTGAAAAAGTGATTATAAATACTGGCTACGATTTATCAGGATTCCATAAATTGATACAGGAGAAGACAAATTTTGCTCGCTCACGGTATTTCTGTGCAAAATCAAGAGTGTACTAATTCTATTTTTTTACTAGACATATTTGTCTCAGGAATGTCTCTAAAAGATGATCGTATAGTGAGGAGAACACGATAAGGCCACTGCTAACCATGTCATTGATCGAAAGATATAAGGGACTTGGATGCTTGCGAAAAAGGAGACAAGCGTTGTTAGTTTTTTGTTAAATTAACATTTCTATTTAGATAGTTGTGGAATTCCTCTGCTAAAATAGGTTTATTGGGGCTGCTTATCAAATAGTTACTTACCAGACTTCGGTTTACTAAGTGATCTTATCATAGTTGTTAATACTTCTACCTCCTCTTCACTCAATTTTTCAACCTCGTCTATTCTATTCTTTATAACTGTCTTGGTTTCGTCTACGAGGCCTACCTGCGCCCCCTTAATCCTTTTTTCGATTACTGTGGATGTAACCAAGGCAATTAGTGTCCACAGGATTCCTATTGCAGCGAACATCACGACGGTCGCTATTGCTTTCCCAATGAAAGTAACTGGATAAAATTCTCCATACGCCACAGTTGTTATTGTTTCTATAGCCCACCAGAATGCGTCGTTTAGATTTGTTATAGTTGCATTTGGATTTGGAGATTCTGCAAGATATTCGCCAAAGGCTCCGAGAATAATCGTTATTGCAGCTAAAATAGTCATTATAAATATCTGGCTACCTCTTATGCTACGAAGCATTTCGAATAGCCGGACTGTCCTGAAAATGGTGAGTAGTTTGAAACTTAGTAACGAATAATTGGCTGGGATAATACTATCGATGGATCCCAACAACGCCAAGGGGACCATGGCAGGAAATTCGTACCAGTGCTTTATGATATACTTTCTCTTCTGTGGCGATGCTTTAAGTCTGATACAAAAATCTATAACCAGTAGAATAACCACTATAAAGTCAAAAATGTATATTGCAAGAAGTTGTTGCGCATTTAATGGATATATAAAAATAAAAATTACTAATATTAGAGAGATGATAGTAGACGCCGTTATTAGGATATCCCAGTTTTGACTCATTGCTATTTAGTATGGCTTGAAATATATATGCGATATCTGCTCTCTTACACTCCAACAAGTCGATGTATCAACGTTCTTACTACCACTCATTATGAGGGCCTAAAAAGTCATTTTACAACCACATAGAATCATATCTGAAAGTTCCAAATATGGTAATTATGACAATTAACCACCAGTACCTAGGTGGTAGGGAATAAGTAATGATAACAACATGAGTACAGGGAAACATCAATCAGACGCTTGTTGTTTACTATAACCATAATCAATTGTTCTACTAGTAGATAATGACCGAACAATCTAGAAAGCAAACTAATTATTTAACTTTCCTAGAGGCATTTGCCAGCTGCTCCTTGCACTCTTTATAACCATCATCTATAAGTCGGTCGATTGTATTTTTTGAAAAATCAAATGTTTTATTTGATACGGTATTAAAATCGTTCTTACGTTCGAATCGAATTACATAATCAACATCCACAATGTCATCTATTAAATCATTGTACGTCAAAGGTTCATCTGTCTCAAGCCTAATACTTTTGCTCTTTTTTTGCAAGAGCTTTTGGATTTGTTCCTTGCATTGACTGTTGCCTTCTGCGATTTTGATTAAAGATTTTGACAATACCTGAAGGTCAGCCATAATAACTGCGACATATTCATCAAATCGAGTCCTGTCATGATACATTATATCATTTTTCCTATCGATTACACCATCGTAGTCAGGAGGAATGTATTCCTGTTTGCCAGGATGCAGATTCACTATGGCTATTTTTAGTGCTGGAATATGATTTACCTTTCTTATGTTAGCCCAATATCTTCTGTGAGAGATTATGGCTTCCCTTAGTGGTGTATTGGCTGAAATGCCCCCATCCCAAAAATAACGAATGTTAGTTCTTCGAGATCCATGATCCACATGATTTGTATTAACATCACTTTTACGTAGTAGTTCTTGTTTATCAGATTCATTTTCCACTAGAGTATGATCTTCCACCTCTAATCTAGTAAAGTCATAATTTATTGGAACTGAACAGCTAGCAAGAACAAAATTGGAGGTAATTCCATCATCATATTTTATAACATGTTCGTGGCCGTGTTTTTCGTTTTGGCCATCAGGCAGATTTCCCTCAGATTAAATTTTTTCGTATCTTCCATATCCAGACTTTCTTATTCCATCTTCCTTTTCGTAACTATCGAAAACCACCGGGCTACCTTCCTGTACATCCACAGCTACTAACAGCAATCTTGGCTCATTCTTTTCAAAGGAAGTTGCTATGGGAAATTTTGCAAACTTTTCCAAACTTTCCTTTAAAGGTATACTATCAAAGGTAAACCAAGTATTTGTTGCATCGAAAAACCTTAAATCTAGTATTGGTCTCTTTGGATTGAAGACGTTTGGAACCCCTTTGAGAATATATTCTTTAGTACTATAGTACCTTCTCGCTGATTCTCCTGAAGCTGCAATCGAGGTTATTCCATGCCAATAGTCCCAGTAACGGCTAAATGCAGGCTGAATACAATCAATATACGAATATGTAGAGACATATTTCCAAAATTCTATAATTCGTTCAGCTGAACCCTGCCACGTCTTATTTTCCTTCACATAACTTACCAGAATAGCCGCATTTATAGCGCCTATCGAAGTTCCAGCGACAATGTGAAATGGTGGTTCATTGTTCTTGTTCTCCTCGTGCAACCTTTTACGAACAAATTCATAAATGGACCTGTATGCACCTGCTTCGTATGCTCAAAGTGAACCCCCTCCTTGGAATATTAAGGCCCTGTGTATATTAGAAGTAGAATCAGTATTGTTTTCATCAACCATATTAGATGCAGACACTATCTAACTTTTATCTGTCTATTATCAATTTCGGATTTTCTTTTCTCTACCTCCTACCTTTTAAAAAATCATTTCGGAATTCCGCTTGTTTTTGCACCATGCTAGATATGACCTAATGCGAATGGCCTAGGCCATTGATATAGTTCCAACATTGCTTTACCCTATTACTGAACCGAAAATAGTAGAATCAATCAAATTAGTGATATTCTATGAATGAACAAAATAAAAAAATTGTCGTATTCAAAAAGTCTAACATAAGACTAGACTATAGTAACGTTATAAAGCAACAGCTTCCCCATAATGCCCTTGATATGGCTGTAAATGATGCCTATACTTTCTTTCATTACGAAATTCCTGCATTGGAATCTTGGCCAATTTCCCCCTACTCCGGATTGATGGACATTTCAGCTTTGACAAGTGCATTTTCCGCCAGAATCAAGCAATCGGTTTTATACGTTAGTACATCATAGATTGAGCATATTAGCATAGATTGAGCATATTAGCATAGATAGACAAAACTTTCTATCAAAATTTGTAGGCCATGCGGAGATAGCAGTATTACAAAGGTCAAAACATATGTTGCAGCTTATGAATCCGGTAGAGCTGTCAAATAGATTAGCTTCCTTTCTTACCTTACATTCCAATTAGTAAAGATATGCGTATCTAAATTTCAATGAAAAACATTTTATTATATGCTTCTAATACTAATTATTGCATATTCATAATCGATTATGTATCTTTAAACTAAAAACATAGTTAAAATTGCATTTTTTTTAAACTCACTGTGAGGATCAGACTGCTACTCATTTATACTTCCAATATATTTTGTCATATCACAATAGATCCCCAATCTTGACTCAACTTCATAATTCTGTTCCGTTTCCGATTTTTACAATGTATCCGCAACTCATCTCAGGTAAAAAATCTCCCTTAATTAGTAAACATTTTTTGTAATATAAATAATATTTACAATCCTTGCATTGAAATCCATCAGCTCCCTTATCAATTACATCTCCTGCATCAAATTGAAGTTTTTTTCCTGTCCTCTTAATGTAATCCCAAACAATATCTCCTGGTAGCATGCCTACTCCTTTAGCAGAAAAGAACTTCGAAATCCCGCGTTCGTTATTTATTTCTCCTTCAACAAGATGACATTTTTTCTCATCTCCTAGATTAAATTTGCATTTTGCACAATTTTCCTCAGAGACTGGTTTGCTGTCTAATTCATGATAGTCAGCATCATGTTTTGAGATTTTTATCCCTTTTTGTAGAACCTGCAGAAGTGCCATATCTGCATGCGTTCTATCCCGCTCTTCTTGTTCTCCAACAGATTTAGCGATAGCCGAATCTTCAACACTCATCAGTAGTTCTATCTTTCAACTTGGTCTTGATTGCTAATTAGCATTTAAAAAGTGTAATATACAAACATCTCAGATGCTACCTCAATCCGGTCATCACAGGAGATTCATGGAGATAACATGTCCCTCCAGGTTCTTTATTGATTTTTCTGGTTAGAGTTTGCATGTTTTATTTTCTAAATGACTATTCAAAGGAACTTTTAGTTACATCTTATGACAGTATTTGATGCATAATTTTAAATACGCCCAACTGCCGACCCTTTTGTAATTGTCTGCAAGTGCTGATATTAGGCCCTCTGCTCCAGAACATATTTCGTTTAATGCGTGGAAAACTATTCTAATATTATCGGGTACTATTGTGATATTTCTCTACCTTAATACCGCGATGTCCCCGGCTCTTCCGGGTATTGCTCAAGACTTTCAAATTTCTGACGCTTTAGCATCATGGGTGATGACAGCATACATGGTTTCTGGAGCTGTCATGACTGTGATAATGGGAAGGTTAGCGGATCTTATTGGAGCCAAGAAAATGCTAATGATAATGATGATCTGTTTTACCGTAGGAACTATCTTGGCACCTTTTTCTCCTAACATATCTGTTCTTCTTGCTCTGAGAGTACTTCAGGGAATAGCAGTGGCTAGTACTCCAATTTCAATGAAATTGATAAGAGATCAGGTCCCAAAAACCAAATTCCCTATTGGTTTGAGCGTATATCTCGCGGCCTATTCTGGCGGCATGGCACTGGGGGCTGTGCTAGGACCTGTTGTTGCTGCAGGCCCGGGATGGCAGGGTAATTTCTATCTCATTGCTCCTATTGCAGTTGTTTTGTTATTTGTATGCTGGAGGTTCATTCATTCAGATGAGAGTAAAAAGATACAAGAGCATGATCTCCTTGACGAAGCTCCAAGCAACATTCCTCTGAAGGCTAAAAAGCACCGTATAGACTATATCGGTATTATAACGCTGACTGTGACACTCGTCAGTTTTCTTGTAGCAATAACAGTCAGTGGATCAATTGCAACCAATCCGGTAGGGTTTATGATTCCTCTGGTCATCGGAATTATTTTCATGATACTTTTCATAATTCTGGAAAAGAGAATAAAGTCTCCATTAGTTAACTTGAAGTTGGTTTTTCATCCAGTTATTTTTACTGGAAACATCATGATGCTGATGTTCGGTATTTTACAGTATTTCGTTATAACAGGCATACCACGGTTGGGCTCTGCGCCTGCCCCATCTGGGTTAGGACTAGACGCAATTCACACAGGACTACTGCAGTTGGCTTTTGGACTGTCAATGATGATCTTTGGGCCGGTTTTCGGATTGATGGTGGCAAAAAGAAGGGGACTTAATATAAAGTTGCTGGTACCTGGTATAGGAATTACTGCCATTTCATTCTTGTTACTTTTGTTTTTCCACTCTACATCACTAGGCGTCAATGTTAGCCTCTTTATTTTTGGCATGGCTGGAGCGCTTTTACCAAACACATTGAATAACACTACCATTGGATTTACTCCTAGAGAATATACGGGAATCTCATCGGCTATTACAAACATGATGAGAATCGTAGGAGGGGCAATAGGTCCAGTGTTGACAACTGTAATTCTAGCCTCTGCTACGATCCCTATTACTGTTGATAATGTTGAGAAAAGCTACCCGAGCCCAATCACATATAACATTCTTTTTGGACTTGGGCTTGCAATGGCAATTGCATGTGTCTTCCTAGGTATGAAAATGAAACGCCTTGCAACTAAGATGACGCCATTAACTGCCAAAGATGTGACGTGAAAATAACAGGAGATTATATCTTGCTTAGTACAATATAGGATTTGTAATATTATCGTACGGCCTATTGTTTATGATTTCATATCCTACATTCACCCCAATTGACCGTCTTCCTTTATTTTCTAGGATTCCAGTGTCAGAGTAGGCTCGTATGATTCTATCTGCGAAATAGCTAATTATGTATTTTCAAATCAATCAATACTGTCCATCCATCCACTTTTACCTTTATTTTAGCCTGTTACTGTAGACGTGTATGTCACAACGGGATTCCTAAACTCCTTTTTTCTCCTCTTTCATCATTAAATAAGAATCGGGGTAAAAGTTCAACGAGATGTACTCCCTGTAAATGGGATCTTTACCATCTGCCCCTGGGCAACAGGTTTGATACGGTCCAAACCATCCCGCTGTAATATACTTGAACCATCAGGCGATAGTAAGAACTTGACAAAAGCCTTGGCTCCTGCTAGATTTTGGTAAGTATTGGGTATTGTAACTGAAAAATAGATTGGTTCACCGTGGACTATTTGACCGCTAGGCAAGGTATGTGTGGCTGTTTTATAAAAATTAGAAAACGACGGATTGCCAAGATTAATCTGAGCAGGCAGCGTGATGTATTGAAGTCCTCTAGCTATAGCTTCATGTTTGTATGCAGCTATTGCATCTAGATGCCCAGTCTCCAGAGTTGTTATAAGGGTTTCCTCTGGAAATAGTTGTTTGGGATTTTTATCCTCTCCTAAGACTCTTTGTTTAATGTTACCATCCCTGTAAAATGAGTTGGCGAGTTTGGACATGATTATTGTATAGTATCCTTTGGGGTCTAAATCAGGATCTGTCCTTCCAAACTTGAAGCCTTGCTCAGATAAGACCTGGTACCAGGAGATAAGTCCCTTCTTTGCCTTATCTAGGTCTGCATGAAAATGACTGGTAGGCAAATATGCAATTACCATTTCCGCAGATGCGAATTTAACTAATCCCTGTGCGAGTGGTGATTTACTTGCAATATTACTAGTTGAGTTGATCAGTTTGTTGATTGGAATTGTGCCAGCACTGACAAAGACATCTGGTCTCCTCTGACCATCCATTATCATATTTGCAACTTGTAATGAGCCCCTTCCTTCTCCAGTATATGTATAACCTGTTTTAGCTTGAAATGCTGGACCCAGATCTTTTTCGAATATCTTTACAAGAGAGCCTGCATACATAACGAATACCTTCACGTTTTGATCTGAAAATGAAGGTTGCGGCGGTATAGCATAGCCATTCTTTACAGGTATTGACGATAGTATCAACACGAAGATAACGAGGGCAGCACCAAGTATGCCTGCAGTCTTAGATTTATTACAATAATTATTGTAAATTAGGCTTAGTCTCATAATTCGCTCAGCATACGAAGGATTCATACTATTCTTTAAGTCTTTTGAGTTGTCTTGAATTACTGCTTCTCCAAGATATTAGCCGGAGAAAGTCTAAAATTGCTTATTTTTGATGACCGAAGGTGTAGGGCAAAATTGTTTTATGAATAGTCCCTCATCCAAATTTCAATATTATCTCTAAATTTGGGTATTCATACCTTATACAAGTTTGCCCGCATAAATCGAACCAGTATAGGAGTGAAAATGGATTTTGTTATTTGTATTACATTTTAGAAATCGTTTCGTAAGTCAAATAAAATCTCAAGTCCATATCCTATCATCTGGACGAGTCAAAAAAATTAAGTCTATCTTAGTAGATGCAAATGATGATCCTTCTTTGGATCTTTTATCGTAGATGTTCCCTTGAGGTCAGTCAAGTGAGTCACTACGAATGCTGCTACTAATGGTAGACTGATTCCAAATGCAACGTATGCACCAGGTACTATACTTCCGAACATATTCGCCTCATTACCCATTACGTGTCTCAAATATATAAATTTCATTGGAATTCTTCAAAAACCTACTTAAATGCATATAATCTTGCTAATTTCAATAAATACCTGTATGTTAAGATAATTAGTTTGAATATTTTATATAAGAATAAATATTGAAATTAGGTTTATTTTCTAATTTGAAAATATTTAGATAAATTCAATAAAAGTATAATAGGTCGAATCGACTACATAATGTTAACCGTCGAAGCCGACTGATCGAAAGAGAGGAATGATTCATCATACAGATCTGCATTGCGGGTAAAGGCCCACGATGTCCTAGGAAATGTATGGTTGTCGTCATAGAGAAATAGGTAGTCGCTGATTCCAAACGATTGGCGAGGAGTCCAAATCTGTGATGGTAAGGGCAAACTACGAGACTGTCTGGACCCTAGGATGTCAGTCCTGGATAGAAAGCCACATATCTTCGAGAATCGGTCGGTTTACGTTTTAGATTATTTGTTGCTCTTTTTGGCTGCGTGGTAATAGTGGAGTTTGTGTTTTGGGCTCGCGCGTGGTATCGCACTACTGGTCGCTATCATTGCAAAGAGATGCAACCATAATAATCAAATATAACATGTTTTTTGATCTTTTCGTTAGTATTTGCATAATTTCTGTAATTCTAAATTGTGGCTATAAAAGCATCATTAATGTGTTCACTCTCTCTGGCAGACAACATGACGTGATGTTGTAGTCCCAAGTCATATTCATCAATCAAATAGTCTTGATTTTCAAGCGATTTTTTTGCGTGATAAGAAGGAACTTGTTTGAAATTTAGTTTTAATGCATTTACAAATACAAATAGAGCCAGGCATCATTGTATCTCAATTACAAATATATTTTAGAACCTATGCTCCAGAAGAAAGTTTTATTTCTTAATCTACTACTTTACTACATTATGAATTACCATCTGGCCACAGCCATTACCCTGCTATGCATTTCAATAATAGGCTTGATTGCAATCCCATTTGGAAATCCCAATTTGGTTTATGGATCTATAGCACTGGAGCTTTTGTTCATTATTCTAACATGTCTAGTCTGGAAAGAATCCAGTAAGGCGCTATACGCATGTATACCAGTTGGATTCATAGTAATCATAGGTAACAGCCTTGCTCCACCACATGTTCATCTTATGACGACATTTGAAAAACCGATAAATGCTGTTATACTGATCATCGGCGGTTATGTGCTACAAGGACTGTTGATATTATTCGGTTTGAAGACAATATTGGAGAGGCGTTCAATTCATGTGTCAAGTTTCAATAGATAGGTGGTGTAAAAAGTGATATTAAAACAAAGGCATGTACAAGGAGCTAATCTAAATTGTGGAGTGATCTCTTAAGCTAACCTTTAGAATTTAACACAACAGTACTAATCTTAATCTTTTACGGCTTGAAGATATTGGCTTATCAGTAAACCATTGAAAATAATACAGAATTGAGAATGGATGAGTGAGTGGTGATTTTACTACTTACTTTTGATATCATTCGCTAGATTTGTTATTTATGGAATCACAAGCATTTTCAGAATTTAGTTGAAAAGACATAGTTTCACTATCCATCAATCAATAATTAATTCAACAATTCATTCTTTCTTTGTTCCTACCACACAAATACATTCATTATTCATTGTTACGGCATTGTTGCCTTGATTGGCATAGTTATTGAGGACTTCATTTGATATCTTATTCCATACCTCTTCTTGTCGAGTTTCTGACTCTTTATCCAAGATAATCTTGATTGGTGCAGCTGTGGCCTTGGTATAACTGATAAAGTCTTGGACGGAATCGAATCTAAATATTACCGGTAATCGTTCAATTTGTACGTTTTTAAATCCTGCCTTTGTCAAAGCATTTTCAAGAATACCTATATCAGCAAGGGCAAACGGTCCGGGGAGTCCAGGAGGAAGAGCAGGAATATTGAGTTCTCGCATTACTACGCCCATTGAAAAACTAATTAGCGGAACTCTTGGAGGATAGGCCCAAACTGCGCATGCAAATCTTCCGCTTGACATCAGCCCTCCAAAAATGAGGGCTAACGTAGTTTCTAGATGTGGAAAGTACATCAGCCCCCATCTGCAAAGGACTGCATTGAATGATGATCTAGATATTTCTAATAATTCAGCGTCACTTTCTCTAAATTCAACCTTGTCTTGTAATCCCAGGGCTGCGGCCCTTTGTTTTGCAATTGCCAGCAT
>JANWJI010000033.1 GCA_025449515.1 Nitrososphaeraceae archaeon
AAACTTTATATGTGAACAAATACGTGCACTATACACAGAACAAGGTTTATGGAAAATCAAGCCGCTGGTATCAGTATTATCGCTTTTATCGTGGCTGTTGGAGTAAGTATGGGTTATTATCAGTTCGTTTATCTTCCACAAGCTAATGCAAAGCCAATTTTGCCAGCTGAGGTTCTAAACCCACCTCAGACTATCAAGATTTCAATTTCACCGGGTTCCTCCCAACCATCGCAGACTAAGAACTTTGTTCCTAAGGAAGGAGATGCAGCTTTGGGTTCTACCAATAAAGTTGTTTGGACCAACCATGACACGGTACCACACTCAGTAACCTCTGACAATGGGTACAAGGATTTGATAAATGGTCAGTTCAATTCTATCTCAACAATAGGACTAGTATTGCCGCAAAAAACATATCAGTTCACGTTTACTAAAGATGGAACTTATCCCTATCATTGTGAACCTCACCCGTGGATGACCGGTAAGATTGTAGTAGGAAAAGGTAAATTCTAGTACATTGTCGGATTGTGGTTTCTGAATTAATTTGCAGAAACTAATTCATAATCTTCAAATATGTAACACTTGAAGCGATCTCCTTATGTTCCTGAATTAATGAGGCACGAAACTTGATACTAGACGGGGTATCTTTTGGGAGATGATTTGTTCTCGCTACAAATTCTATGATATTTGTATCCCCAATATCACTCTTGAGCATAGAAAGCCTTGAATAAGGACAATTTACTCGCTTTTTGTTAATGAGTTCTATGCTTACAGTGTCGCTGGAATTTTCAATTAATGAGTTGATAACTAAGGAATCAAATCTGCCGTTATAATTTAGCAGAATAGTTCCATGAATTTCCTCTCCACTTGTTATTTCCGGCTTATTAATTGCGATCCTTATATCATCAGACATCCACGCAATGATTGAGATTCACATTATTGGATATAAAAGCTATTTGTAGTCGGTAGATGAATCCGAGCATTTGTACCTTCGATTTAGTATGAACTATCAACTAGTGAACTCAGTAAGTTTGATGAATAACATATTAAATCGGGAACTATTACTGTCATTCTGTAGCATCGGTGTCGGAAAACCATAACCATATGAAGACGATTCAATTCAAAGATTACATAGTTCGATATCTGGATTATATAGATCCACAGGATTACTCGGATCGTAAAGATATACTTGTACTCCTACATGGGCTTGGTGCTTCTGCGGAGAGATGGCTTAGAGTAGTTCCTACACTCTCGAAATCTTACAGACTTGTTATACCAGATATAATCGGATCAGGTTATAGTGACAAGCCAACTGTTGAGTACACAATAGAGTTCTTTCTTGAATTTTTTCAGGATTTCTTAGAACAGCTAGACATCGAAAGGATGAATTTGCTTGGATCTTCATTCGGCGGATATCTTGCGGCCGAATTTGCGATACGGTTTGCGGACAGAGTAAAGAACCTAGTTCTTGCCGCTCCCGCAGGAATCATGCGATCCTCGACTAGGGTTCTTGATCAATATATTATGGCAGCGCTCTATCCAACTCATGAGAATGCCCTACGGGCATTCAAAGAAATGGCATTTGATCCAAATATAGTTTCTGAGGAGACTGTTAAGGATTTTGTAAATAGAATGCGGTTGCCGAATTCCAAATATGCATTTATGTCAACCTTACTTGGAATTAGAGATTCACCAAATTTTTTACCAAGACTTACCAGAATCACTTCACCTACACTCATCATTTGGGGCTTAAATGATAAAATGATTCCATCCAATTATGCTCGAGAACTTGAAGCAATACCAAATTCCAGGTTAGTAGTCATGGAAGCCTGCGGACATACCCCCTACGTGGAAAAACCAGAGGAATTCAATGATATTGTATTGAAATTCCTTTCGAAGAAAAGATAGTAGGTGCGTAATGTTAAATACAGTGACGGATTAACGTTTAACTAGATGGAAGATCCCAATGACCCAGTTTCCACCTTTAAGAAGGCCGTAGATAAGGGCAGTGAAGCACAAAAGGAATTTGTGAAACAATTTTCTTCGATTCAGCATGATGCAATGCAGAACTATTTCTCGACCCTCCAAGGTTTAGTTTATTATAATGCAATGTTCAAGACCACAGTCCAAAGTGGCGGCAGAATATCTATCCCCGAAGCTGAAAGAGAAGCCTTGAATATCGATGATGGGGACTTGGTCCAGGTCATAATAATACCCATTGAGAGAAGAAGGACTAAAAATAGTTCACGAAAATAAATCTGATGTCATTTGTGTTAGTCATATGTAGTAAACATTATGCGCCACTATGAAGGGTCGTTCGCACTCCGTTCAGTATATAGAGTCCAATAAATCTATCCATCGTTTCCGAAAATGCAAGGCGTAAGGCGACCAAACTTGCCATTTAGAACAGGTTACTGCTTTTCACATCAGAAAGATGGTGCCGACTAAGATCGGGTTCTAAACCACTGACCAACCTTCGGAAGAACATTGTTCTGAGAATAGCTGCTTGCGATTAGACCGACGTGGCCAGTATGAAATCTCATGAGTCTCTTGTCGGTACTTGAGACAGAATCATTTAGGGCTGCACTACATTCCGCTGAAACCAAATGATCTTCCTCCGCGACAATATTTAGGAATGGAATAGTTATTTTTGATAAATCAATATGATGATCCCCTATTTTCATTTCATTCTTATAAAGCAAATTATGCTGATAGATGTCGGATATCCACTGGCGGAACGTCTGACCCGCGATATCTGGAGTATCGTAAAGCCACTTTTCTACTCGTAAAAAGTTTTGTACGAAGTTGTCATTGTCGATATTCTCGACAAGGTTCAGGTACTTGTTAACACCTTGTTTAAATGGTTTCAGTGCAGAGTAACACGAATATAGCTGCTCTTTAGGCATATTTCCAACAGAAGAGAACATCCTTTCAGCATCTAGATGTCTGGAGAAATTTGCTAGCACTGTAGTATCACGACTTGAATCAATTACCGGTGCAATGGTGGCAAGGTTTTTCACTTTTTCTTGATGCAATGAGCAATACATTGCAGACATAGTTGCCCCCATACAATAGCCATGGAGAGTAACCTGATCAATTGTCTTCTTTGATCGAACGTACTCAATACAATCATCCATGTAGACATTAACATAGTCGTCAAATGAAGTATATTTGTCATATTGGGTCGGAGGTTTCCAATTAATCAGGTAGACATCAAAGCCTTGACTAACCAAGCTATGGATCCAGCTTTTGTCTGGCTGCAAATCCAGAATATATGATTTATTTATGAGAGCGTATACGATTAGTATCGGAGTTCGTGCAGTCTTCCTCAGCATTGGTCTATAATGAGTTAACTTATATGCCCTCGTTTCCTGTACTACTTCGTGTGGGGTCATCCCCACTTCAATAGTCCCTGAGGCATGAAGTATTGTTCTGGCCTTTTCAATTTTGCGTAATAATTCTTCGTATTCTTTAGTTAGCGAAATATCAGGATCATTTTCATTCTGATTCTCGTTATTTCTATTCGTCCTCCTAGCGAAGTTTGCCATGATAGCCTCTCGGGTCATCTAATCCAGGCTCCTGATTATAGATATGTTGATCCCTCGACTCGAACCCCTTACGAAGTCAATATTTCGTAGTGGATGAGTTCCTTTGATGTTTAAAAACACGGCGTGTTTCCTAAATTGGACTATCGACACTTTATACAAATGTCCAAAAATAATAACCAATTCATAACGAGTTTGTAAGAAAAAGGTCAAAACCAGTCGTCGTCTTCCAGAAACTACTTTGAAGATCTTCACAGCAGATAAGGTTAATGATTTCATTTCATCGCAAAAAAATTCACCGCTATCATCATATAAATTCTTAATGGTTATAGATATATTTAAAACGATATTATTTTGCTTTCAAACGATCACTTAAATATTCATATTGATTTCCGTCTTATGGTCTTAGTACCGATATTTTTGAATCATTAGAAAGTTAACATGACACGTTTTTCCCGGAACCCAAGGATTTATGCCATGCATCTGCCATGGCTAAACTCTTTATAAAGGACTACATCTCCCTTTCCTAACACAAATACAGACTTTCATGAGGTAAAAGATGAACTGCCACAGGAATCGGGCTCGTAGCTCAGTATGGATAGAGCGCCTGCCTTCTAATCTCTATCGAAGAAAGCCGGAAGTCGTGGGATCGAAGCCCACCGGGCCCGCTCGTTTCAGTCAGCCTGTACATCCTAATAACGCTTCGTTAAATTTTCTAAAAGATTTTAAGTGGCTTCCTATGCATTGACTGCACATATGATAACTGGCAGTGAGCTTGGGGAGCTAGTAAAAAGCGCACGTGAGGGCGCGACCAAAAGAAATTTCGATCAGTCCGTAGAGTTAACACTAGTTTTAAAAGATATAGATGTTAAGCGTGGGTTTACGATTAATGAGGTTATTGAGCTACCGAATAAGCTTTCTAAACCTCCTACAATCTGTGTTGTAGGATCTGGGGATCTCGGCACGCGTGCAAAGAAGGCTGGCATAGATAGAATAATAGAACCGGATGAGTTGGATAGGCTCGGTACGAACAAGAGGGAAGCTAAGAAGATTGTACGTGCTCATGACTTCTTTCTCGCAGACACTTCCTTAATGCCTAATGTAGGCAGATCTCTGGGTCAATTTCTGGGCCCCAAAGGAAAAATGCCTAGTCCACTTTCATATGGAGCACCAATTGAAACGATATCAGCAAAAATCAGAAATTCAGTTCGTGTACGGACAAAGAACCAATTGAACCTAGCTGCAAAGATAGGTGATGAAAAAATGGATGACTCGAAATTGGTTGCGAATGCAGAGACAATAGTTAACGAATTAGAAAAGAAGCTGCCACAAGGCGGCAAGAATATTCAGAATGCGGTAGTGAAATTTACCATGGGAAGAACCGCTAAACTAAGTATGTTGAAGAAGGACAAGGGTGCGTGAGATGATTTCCCAAGAGACACATACCGATCATAGAAAGACGTATCCCAAGAAAAAACGATTGATGTTTGAAGAGCTTCAAAAATTACCGAGAGAGTATAATGTTCTTGCATTATCCAAAGTAACCAAGGTCAGAGCAGCCCAACTGATGATGCTCAGAAAAAAATTTCGGGACTCTATCAGAATTAGAATAATCAAGAACAAGGTTGCCCAGAGAGCATTTGAGAAAATATCAGATATCCCGAAGCTTGATGAACTCTCTAAACTTCTCGAAGGCCAGTGCGCATTGATGTTTACTAATATAAACCCGTTCCGGCTGAACCTCATCTTCGATAAGAACAAGATATTTTTACCGGCAAAAGAAGGCGATATCGCGTCCGGTGAGATTGTCATTAACGCCGGAAACACAGGAATCAACCCAGGCCCGGTCTTATCCGAGTTCAAAGAAGCAAATGTACCAACCAAAATAGACCAGGGTACGATATGGGTAGTTAGAGATACACTTGTTGCTAGACCAGGCGATCGATTATCCAGTAAGCTTGCTTCCCTTATGAGTAAGCTTGGAATTAAGCCAATCGAGGCTGGAATTTCTGTTAATCTAGCAGTCGCAGAGGGCTTGCTACTCCATGACAATGATCTTCGAATCAATCTCCTAGACTATATAAACGGTCTTGCAAAATGTGTAAGTGAGTCTTTTGCTTTAGCGGCAGAGACTGGTTATGTTACTCCTGAAAATATCGAATCATTGTTAATGAGAGCGCAGCAAAATTCTATAGCATTGGCCGTGGAGTCTGGGTATTTAACTGATAG
>JANWJI010000034.1 GCA_025449515.1 Nitrososphaeraceae archaeon
CTTATAATACAAGGAGCAAATGATCCAAAAGTAGTAAAAAATGAATCAGATCAGATAGTCGAAAGGTTAAGAAACAAAGGTATCGGTGTGGACTACATGGTTTTTGATGATGAAGGTCATGGTTTTACTAAATATAGTAATCTTGTAAAGGCTTTAAAGAATTCAGCAGAGTTCTTGGCAAATAGGTTATCATCATTATCCTTGTAGAATCAAGCAAAAGGAAAGGGAATAGCTATATTCGAAAGAAAGAGTCCTTGATAAAGCCTCCAAAAAGAATCACTTTGGTAGAAATGCTATTTGTTCATAGATTCAAATCTCTAACACGGTGGGTGGAAAAATTGAGTCAAATCTGTCTTGCATTCCACCGGACCCTGACCAACGATGACCATTTCACACTCCGGAACTCGAATGCAAAAGACTGAATAACTGCATAAAATTATATAATATCTATATTCCCGGTCTTTTCGCTTATTTCAAAATGTATATATTCATAGAGTAGTTGAAGCGCCTATACCCCAAGGGATATAATCCCACCCAGTCCGTCACAAGAGCAAGAAGAGCTGTGAGATAAGTTCCAATATTGACTGACAGTAATATCACAATAAATATTATTACCATCTATTCTCGTATGTGTAACTTCCTTAATACCCTCAAAAAACTCAGTCGGCAATAGATATCTATATTCTTTAATAGTTGTATTTTTACTTCATTCAACTAGCAGAATTGAAGATCATCTGCAAGATAAACTATTGTCGATGAAAATCTATGTTAGCACTAAGAATTTGGGTGGCAAATTAGAGTTAAATTTGTCTTGGATACCGAGCCCGGACCAACGGTTATTCTATATTTTATGATTCATCATAATCAGCTCTCTCTTTATGTTCCAAACGATAGCGTTCTATCATCAGCTTAATTGCATCAGTGTATTTACTGGGATAGGAAAAAACATCCATCACTATATTTTTTAGATTTTCTGGATTTATCACTTGCTTTGAATAATTCAGACCCTTGGCAGCTGTTGCAGTCTTGGAGAAGTTCGTAATAGAATAACTTCTGTTATACTGGTTAATATTATTCTCCTTCTACCGTAGCAATAGAAGCCTCAATTTCAGGCCAAAGTTGTGCAACCATATCAGGCATATTTGTTTTAATCCAATCAGCCATAGATCTTTCTTCTGATAAGCTTTGTAATAGAATATCAATTGCATTAGTTGCATTCATTCTCTCTGCTAAATGCGTAAGCATATCATAGAGTATAATCTCAGCGTTCTCTACTATTGCATCCTCCTTAACTGCGCTTAGCTCAGACTCTGCATCGGTCATCATTCTTCCGAACATGTTTGTTAATGATTTGGGAGGAGTAGGAATTGGCAATTGTGCTTTATCCTTTGTAGATGCATTTTTTTGACCATTACCAAGATCTGAAATCAATTGCTTTAATCTATCCTGCTGTCCTTTTGTCTCTTCTAAGTGCACTTGAAGTCGTTGTCTTACATTTTCTATCCTGGTCTGTTTAATTCGTGACTGGAGTCTTTGTACTGCTGCATTTTCTATAGCTAAAGCTTCATTTAAGTGTAGAATAAGTTTCTGATTAGGTGTAATTCTTTTTCCTTTCATTTTTGTGAATGTGGGAACATTACTTTTTGTTCTCGTTTTAGAGGTTCTTTTTTTCGCCATCTGGCTATTATTGACCTTAACTCCATATATTGATTACATTTGCTGGAACACTGCTATTGTTAATAGTTACTTCTGTGTCGTCGTCATGTGAGTAATGCCTCACTTCTTTGACATCACGCGCCTTCTTCATCGGATCGTCTAATTCAGCTGCTTTTACATTCAGATAAATCTCCAATATCAATTTGAGCACAACTACACCAACGAATCAATCTAGGTTAATTAACACATCATAATACAATTCATCAAATTTTTGAAAATTAGTTGCATTCAGACAACATATATTTACTACCTGGACTCAATCTATCACTCTCTTTCGAGAAGACTAGATATGACTCTTGAGTAGGATTCTCCGAAAAAGTCATGGTTTCGCAATTTTATGAAGGCTGGATGATAAATTGTGGTAGTATGAGCCAGGTGATAAACAGGACTAGAAATAGAAGACTAAGCAAAAAATGAGGAATAAAGTCAACAAATCAGTAGATATAATACAAGACTTTGGACATGTAAAGCCTACAGTCAGGACAATACTCTACCAGTTGGACGGATTAGGTTTACTTAACAAAAGCAATAAAAACCACGCCAATGATCTATGCTAGTTATATCATTTATTCATTCATTGATAGTAATTTCTTTTTCGATGCTTTCAGATATTATTATCCTCAGCTGCTTATAATGATGAAATATACTTGACATCAAAATAGGTTATATTACTATGGGGTTTAAATTATATAGCGATTGCTTCTTTGAGAATACCAACTTATTTGGCTCGTGCATTGACGGGCTATGATTAACAAAATATACAAAAGCTGTCAATTAAAAGACTATAAAAGCTTCACAATCTTTATCCAAGATTATGCCATTTTAATTTACATCATACTTGCAATACCATATTAGCTGCTCTGGGTTATTCAGCATGGCAAGGACCATTCTATCCTCTGAATCTAGAAAATTCCAAGTGGTTAAGTTATTATTCTGTAAATCCTTCAGTAAATGGGTTATGGCGTCCATATGCTGTCTTTTTTTATGCTAATACTCTTCCTCATCTCCTGCGTAGACTATTATTTTTGCTGCTACGATTTCGCCTTTTTTCATTACTGGTTGTATGTCTCTCCATCTAAGGTAATCCTATGCGCCAAAGTCTTATTCCTGAGGAAGTCGTTATACAAACAATTGCTCTGATCCTTCGGTCAGGATATTCCGCAATTCTCCGAATTTCTTCTTTATTTGTGCTCTGTCATCTGCAAATCTCCTTATTTTTGGTAATCCAAGTACAATCTTTTTCCAAGGAACAGGAATCTCTGACATTTCACAAAAGTAGTTTAATGGCTTTAACAAATTGCGTAAAGTAGCACCCGTAATTCCTCTTTTCTCAACACGCTCCTTTTGGAATTGTAAAAATTCTATAATGCTGTTGAAAGCCCAATTTTGTCTGTTTTACCTCTTTCAACAAATAGAATACAACGTTCCTCAATTGTGCTTCGCATCTCTAACTCTAGAAAATCAAAAACCTACTAAGACGTCGTGTGTAATAGTCTCTCGTCAATGGGACCTTGTTGCATAGAGAAACATTGAGTAAGGATTCAAACCTCTTTTTATTCTCTCATTACTATTCCCTTATTTTCTCGAATCCTACTAGAGAACTAATATCACAATAGGCCAGTGGGATTTGGACCTTGTTAGGCCATAAAAACAGTATCCATATAAAAACAGTATCCATTATAGGTTCAAGATATATACCTGATCTGTGATCTGTTCTTATATGATAAGCTACTTGACAGAAGGAAAATTAGAATATATATTTGTCAGCATACCTGATTTTAAATATAATAACTTAAAGAACCATCCACCAATAAAATCAAATACACAGAGAGAGAGACTTAATGTCTAACCATAATAACAAATTCGAAAAGCTATGCAATGACATATTTGCGCTCAACCCCAATATACGCTTCGCTGGTGTCGTAAATAATATGGGAACACTCGTAGCAGGAGGAATGAGGCAGAGTGTAAAATCCATGGAAGATAAAGTAGATTCTTCAAAACTGTATTTAGAATCTGTTCTTAGAAGTGAAATGCGTAAAGATTTTGATACAGAGTTTGGTAAAACCATTTATAGCTATTCAGAAAGAGAAAAAATAAAAGTTGCATCGTTCCCATTACAGAACGATCATCTGTTACGAGTTTCTATAGAAAAGCAAGAACAATCTCACGAAAAAATAATTGAAAACATACTAAAGATTATCCGTGATCTTACAGGACAAGATAGCTCTTGAATTTTTGTTCTTTCTCACATAATTGCGATCTGTTCCAGGCTTCATAAAAACAATTCATTGTGATTAGATGAATAATGAGACTATAGAAAGCTGTAACGAGATCATTTGCTTATCTCTTTTGAGGTCTAGGGATAAAACTGGCACTAACGTTACATCCCAAGACGTCTTTTAATATCCCTTTTAATATTCGTTGACTTTGTTAACAGCTGACCAGCCACACCAACAAACCAAACAATCAACCAAATATCACTATAATTATCATCAATAACTGACGCATTCGAAGGCTAACCTCAGACTATCAAGCCCTCACCAAACGACATAAGAGCAATATTCATCAGCTTATATAATAGAATGTTATGTCTAATCTACATCAAAGCGGCGTTCTCCATAGTCTTCAAATACCCAAACTAATTTGCCAACACCAGATGCCGTTCCTACCTCAGATAACCCAATTATGAGTGAATTCAGGCGTCAACGTTCGTGGAGACTAAAATTTTTTCCTAATAAACCGGCGACCCCATCAGATTCATTTCTAATTATGTTCAATTTGAAGTAGGTTGATGTTAGCAGAAACTGACTTCATCATACTTAGTAATTATTCCTATCTTACAACTTCATATTTTGGCTATGTAGGAGTCACTATCATTATAACAAGATTTGTAAATCTATGTGTATCGTAGGCCATACATCTAAATGATATTTCTGTATTCTGTCTTCTCACTAACCTTGATATATTTTGCTCATTATATATCAAAGAAAGGATCATTTGCTTATTTGATAAGATAGTTATTACAGACATAGTGAATAGTCATAGGAAATGATCCTATTCAAAAAATTAACACGCTCTTGATCACAAAGTTTGATATACTCACTGAGCGTTATTGCTCTCATCGCTTCTTTGATGTAATCTCTAAGTGAATGTGGTTTTTCTAAACGAAGGGTTTTTGGTAGCATATCTTCATACAAATATAGTTCGTGCAGACAATATCTGTCATACTTTATGTTTCTAATGTTTATGTCTCTCTTTAGCAAGTCTAATGTCTTTATTAGCACAGGCTCATCGTATGAATCTTTTATAAGCGAAAATACTTCCCATAGGTCATCAAACTCTAAATTATTATTTTCTTCTACTTTTTTAAATTTCCAGAATTGTTAACAGGATTGAGAATTGAGAATAGCACAATCGATGAAGAGATGAGTCTCGAGAAAGGACATGAAATACAAAAGGACTTGGAATCAAGTAAATTTTCAAGAATGATGGTTGCATAGGGAATTAGCGACGAAGCAAAGAGTAGAAAGAGAAATTATGAGTTTAGCATGGATGTCGTTCCCATAAGTTTCTCAACTGAGCACAAGTTCATGCTAGGAAATTGCAAGATGCTGTTAGAAAGAGATGTGGGATATATTGAAATAAATCCAAAGTTTGACAAATTGATAACATAACTAAGAACTGCGGTGGAAAATGAAGGTATGCTAGATAAGGAAGCCGCATCGTATGATGTTGATCAGCTCACTAGACTAGAATGAAAATAATCATTTATTAGGAATCCAATAGCGCTGAGAATCGGCTCCAAATATAGACACGATAAAAGGTTCTTAGCCAATGACTTTATTTCATTATATACTAATTATACCTGGCTTGATCTTTATTGTAATGCTACTATTGCGACGAATCGCCCAGTCCATCGCACCTTGTCTGAAAGGTCGCGATAGGCATTAGACGTTATACTAAATTTGAAGACTTACGTATAAAGCTCCCAACAGAATCCTGAGTACACTCTAAAGTCACTAATTTTATTACTAGCTTCGCATTCGATTATAAAAACCAGAACCTCAGGTGGCATAGTCAAAATTCGTCGAGATTAATCCATCGGCGTTCCATTGAATCTAGAGGGACTACTATCACGCCCATTTGGATATGGCGAGACCAGTAGAGACTACACCAATTAAGATAAGTTCTCTGACATATTCCTAGTGAGATAATTTCTCATATTCCGATTGAAATGTTTGGTTCTGAAGTACTGTCCTAACTTTATTCTAAATTCTGTAAATGCCGAATAATATGCTAATACTAATTTGTTGTATTTAACGGCTCATTTCTATAGTATTTAGAAAAGTGAACTTTATGTCTTATCAATACATAGGGCTATAAGGTAGAATTGGAATCTCTAACAAAACTAAAAAGATTACTTGACAACGATTATAAAATTGAGAAAATTCAACCTCCAGTATTCGCATCAGATGCTGAAGTTAATATCGTAACTGTGACATTACTCTACCCTGATGGTAAGAAAGAAACTATTCGTGCGTATAGAGAAGAATCGAGAGCGCTCAGGGAATATATCAGAAATTTACACCAGAATCTCTAGGCCATCTTTTACGATTGATGGTTTTACTCTGCGATAAACTCTTTTGGTATGGATGGTAGGGATCGTAAGGATGGTGTAACCCAGAGTTTCTGGATAATAATAAAAATCAAATCATCAGGATAGAGTCCATAACGTAAGGCATCTGATCATCAAAAAAAGAGAATAAGAACATAATTTAATCTGTTCCGATAATTCCTAGCATATCAAACCCATCGGCGTATCACAACCTATAGGGCTCTGGTTGACGATGCGTATGGATACCTGCAAATCATAAATAATTTTCTGTAAACAATGTATTCTTAAAGGGTTTAAGTATTAAGAATGTATTAAGGTAGTATGATTTTGAGGCTGGATTGATCAACAATTCCTAGTTTTAAAGCAGAAAATTCATTTTATGACCTAAGAAAGAATCGGTACTGGACAAGAGATCTGTCTTGATCGCATCATCACATCATAAGTTTTGAAGCTAAGGGTAGCAGTGAAATAACTTCCGTAGGAGACGTCCTATGGACAATAATTTGAGGCTTGGATATAAAATAGAGAAGATAAAATCCGATCTACTTTACAGAAATGAGAATATTGTCATCCTTTTCTAGCTTCTTTAGGAAAGGTTGATAATATCTTAATGATTGTAGTTGTATGTAAATTAGTTTTTCTTGGTATTGATCTTAAAGCAGATCTCTTGATTTGATAGTTGCTTTAGTTTGATGTGAGCATCATGCAAGCAATACTGTCCGGATATAGGTGTACAGTTGCTAAAGCACAGTTCTGAGTTTGGATTGTCTTTCCTGGAAATAGATTAGTGTATTTTAGTAGGTATGATATAAGTTAAGAGTACTCATCAAAGGCTAAATTCCATTCTTTGGATAGAAACTTTATTACGAATACCATTATCAGATCACAGGAAATACATAGTTGCAATTATACTAATACAGTATTTTAAGAATGTGCAAAACCCTTCTGATGAAGATGCTATTATGAAGAAAGGTAATCGCTATCAAAATGTGATAAGGTACAAACTTTAGATTCAAAATACGATTTTGATTATTGGATCAAATACTACATACATCAGCAAATCCAAAACAAATAGAGATCTAAAGCCTATTCGTTTTGAGAACAAGTTAAAAAAGAGCAATCCAGAACTTTACAAGATTATCGAAAATAAACTTTATCATTGTATGTTCATGCTCTGGATTGTGTATGTGAGATTATAAGAGGGTAGTTTCTTGCCTTGGTGCGTTTACTTTAAAGTAAACGAAGTCAATTATTTTCAAACGCAGTGGTCTTCCTTGTCACACATTGGACACCTCTCTTGATTGTTACCGCTATCACTACTGCTATTTGGATCAATTACAATAAAACGAATCTTCTTAACTGTTCGTCCGTTGTATATTTCTTCTACTTCTTCTATCTTCCTTTCTGGCAAGAATGGGCTTTTTCATTAGGACATCCATCTCAAAACATAAATTATGTGATCTGCTCTATTATCCACTCTTTAAACTTTGTAATTGCAAATACTTCAGATTGCTTGATAAAAGTAGGATCTTTTATCTTCCATTGATCTTGGGGAATAGAATCAAAAAACTCTTGCATACACAAAGTAAATCTAAAGCGTAAATTTCTTGGATTTTCAATTATTCCATAACAAGATAAGATATCAGCAATCTTTCCAAATGCAGCATCATAGTCTCTTTTAAATGAAGACATTTCAAAAATCTGATACAATATTGAAGTTATTGCA
>JANWJI010000035.1 GCA_025449515.1 Nitrososphaeraceae archaeon
CTACATCACACGTACATCTGTCTTCACAAACGTAACTACCTTCTCCCATTAACTAGGATCTTTTCCCACTAGATGCATTTAATGATTTCCAAGAGACCAGTGTCAAGACCGTCATGAAGATTATGATCTGGATAATATCGAGATGGTTGATTAATACTTAGTTCTATGGAAATGATTTGCCTTGTAATATACCGACTTCTAATGGAATGGATACGATATCATATGGAGTTATCTTAGACGATATCAAGACATAAAATTTTCAATCGCCTCGTATAAATTAATGTGCGCTCTTTCCGCTATGTTTTCGTGGTCTACCAGATATATTTAAATCATGATAGAACAAGATTGGTCTGAATACCAGAAAAAACAATATATGAACAATTTGTTTTCAATTTTCTAGTTTGTCATTAGCATACTTTAGAGTAATGGCAAACTACGACAATGAGTCTGACGTTTCTAATGTAGGAAACGTATTATTCCTTTTGAATATTGGTCACGGTCTTAGATTTGTCATCTTTCCTTCCATTGGCTGTTCTAGTTACCATCAATGCCACTCCTGCTAAGATAATGCTCATTGCAACAATTGTCATATAAGTAATAGGTTCTTTTAGTTATACATTGTAGATTGATTGCTATTATATCAGGTAAGGCACTATAAGAGGAGCCAAAATGTGTGTTTGTTTTATTAGGATCGATCTGTAAAGACGCGAAAGGATCCAAGAAATTAGAAGTGTGATGAACGTCTTAAAGTTGTGTGGCTGGCAGCAGCCATTTGGTTAGAGCCGAACCTATTCATACAACTAATATGACTTTATGTTGATGCCTATCAAATATTGCTAACTTGCATCCGTATATACGTGCCCAGGAAAAGGAAACTCTAATGTATATTTACCATTCTCCTAGAGAATAATCTGTAACTCTATCCATGGTTATGATTTAGATTTCATGGATTACCTAGTAACCATGAGGCTAGTTTTACATTTACTATCTCCAAAAAGAGATTTTTTTCCTAGTTACCGTAGTGCGTATCACATATGTCAATCTATTCCGAAGTAGTTCAGTCAAATTAATACAAACCATGTGGTACTATCAGTTTTATGGTTTTTCAGGAGAGTAATGTAGGCATTATTTTTCAGAGTTCTTTGTGTCTAAAACAACTGGTGATATGATCATTTACCATTCCAATTGCTTGCATCATAGAGTAACAAATAATAGATCCTACAAAAATAAAACCCCTTCTCTTCAAATCGTTGCTCAGTAAGTCGGAAATTTGCGTTCTCGAAGGTACATCCTTCCAGTTGTTCCAATTATTTTGTATTGGCACTCCGTCAACGAAGCTCCACAGATATGAGTCAAAGCTACCAAATTCATTTTGTACTTTTATGAAGGCGTTGGCATTTTTTACAACCGATCGAATTTTTAATTTATTTCTTATTATGGAGGAATTTGTGAAAAGTTGTTGAAGCTTTTCTTCGTCATACCGCGCGATCTTTTGAACGTCAAAATTGTCAAACGCCTTCCTGTAAGCTTCTCTTTTCTTTAGAATAGTTGACCAACTTAGACCTGCCTGCGCTGATTCGAGTAACAAGAATTCAAACTGCTTATTGTCATCATGAACAGGAACAGCCCATTCATTATCGTGATACTCAACGTCAATTACGCTACCTATCTCGGCCCATTTGCATCGAACTTTCATTGTATATAATTACTAGATTATTCATCGTCTAGGTATAAAGCGATACGCCTGATCTTATCTTATTTTTTAGGTCAGCCCTATTTTAGGATGTAAATTATAAAGTAGAGAACTAATTTTTGAGGTCAAACCATAGAACAAGTCTTTTGTCATCTGCGGATAATTGCTGCCTTTTTAGAATCCGGCTGAATTGGCACATAAGTTGCTTATTCAACTTCGGAAATTGGCAAAGGTTCAAATCTAGTTCTTGTCGACAGCAGCATTAAATTTTGTCACATGGACCTTATCAAACTGATTAGTTTCGAACCAAATACTTTGAGCATTTGAACCTCATTTCATCTCCGATCACTCAAAGCTTCTAGAGTAAATCTGTCTAATCTAACCCTAAGGCGGGGCTTTTAGTTTTACAGCTTTAAGAAAACTCTATTCTTGATTCGACATGATTGTTTAGTCTATTAGGGCAAAGGCTTGCCGCCTCTTTTTAAGGTATTTATTTCTGGTATTTGATTTCCTCTATTTCATATGAATCATCAAGTTGTTTGTTTACGAATATATTGCAGACCCTGCACTGGTATTGCTTTACTGGGCGATCATGACAAATAGATCCATTTAACCACACCATAAGCGAGCCACATAGAGGACAGTTCATCGTCATCTAGAAAATAGTGCGATGGATAGCATGTATTAATATTTCGTTAATGTTCTTGAAAATAATAGTCCCGAAATATACATAGCACAAACATCCAGATCTTATTATTACGAAAAATCAATAAATAACTCCTAATTTCGAATTTTTGCCAAGAAGAGCAATTTAGAATTAGGATACACGTCCGTAGGAAAATAATTAATTTACAACGATTAAATATAATAGATATCTTGCTGTCAGTTGACTTTCCATTCACTAAACCGGTAGGGAGAGTTTGCCATAGTATTCTTCTAGTTTTATCTCCGTTTTGATTCTGGAAATTATGCTATTCATATCTGACTCAGTAAACCACTGAGAGATCGATTTTGCTATTCCGTTCTTGTCACAAATTGCTATTAGATATCCATTTGTTTCCTTTTTTACGGCTATTAAGTTCTCGTCGCCTACAGGCTCCCATATGTTATCCTTATTATCCTTCAAGGCTAACGCAGGTAAGGCATGTCCGGCAAATGAGTTCAAGATTTCTTGAGCTGCTCTGACACGTTTTTCACCCATTTTCAATGCAGTGAAATATTGCATGTATATACTACCTAGGATGGTGATTTTAAAGTATTTAGGATCTCCAGCATAATAGGAAAAATGTTTTTTGACTTCAAAGTCTTCCTAGAGGTGTTTAAGAATTGAGCAAGTAGAGCTTTAGGGTAGTCCCGTTCGTATTGCTTGGCTTGCAGTGCCAACTCTAACTTATCTACCAAGTGTACAAAATTTGCTGCTTGGGTTTTATTTTGCACGTATTCCTCCCAGATCTTTTTGTATTTTAAGCGAATCGATCTTGGAATTGATTGCAAAATCAATTCCATAGCGTTCCTTTCTAAGTCGCGCTTTGGTTTCCTGCCTATCTCGTGTGGCAGGTAGTCTCCGATTATCGATTCAGCCAAATCGTGGAGAATTGCCATCTTGAGGATCTTTTCTGTTTCCAATTCTAACATATCAGACAATACCATGCTAACGAGGCACATCGAATAGGAATGATCTGCTACCGATTCAGGATCACTAACTCCGACCTTGCTAACCCACCCAGCCCTCTTGATAGACTTGAGTTTCAGACCATATAGGAAAAACTCATGCAGATCAGAATATATCAGTTTCATCTCGTGATTGCCTCAATTCTGGATTGCGGAATAGGCATTGGATATTATGTTCAGATATATCAGTGTTCAGAATTGATCAAGTGGCTCGATTGTGAAAATCAGAAAAATTATGCCAACGCAGCAGTACAAGCAAACGTATGTATAGCTGCGTTAATCATCAGCATACAGATTCTAGGGCTTTCACTATTTAATCGCTTCCCATTTTACGTCCGACAGTCCGGAGCGTCGATTTGCTATTCTCGCAATAACAAATAAGAGGTCAGACAGTCTATTTAAATAAGTAAGAATTGAAGGATTCACACTTTCTTTTTGGGACAGGCTGACTACGGCAATTTCAGATCTACGTGCAACTGTCCTGTTCAAATGAAGTGAGGAGCTTGCTAAACTTCCCCCAGGCAGCAAAAAGAAAGTGATTTGAGGTAAATCTGCTTCATACTGATCGATAGTAGATTCTAAAAAATATGTCATAGTCATTTCTGTATGCGGCGTTTTGTTGCGTATTCCTGTAAAGGTTTTCTGAATATCATAAGACGGATCTGCTAGATCCGCTCCGACAATAAAAAGATCATTTTGAATCTTTGTCAAAATATCTATAATATCGGCAAAAATGTTTTTTGAATTTTGCCTCAGTAGCGAAATGGTGAGACCTATGCCAGAATTCAATTCGTCTATACATCCATAAGCAATTATCCTTTGGTTACTTTTTAAAACTCTTTTTCCACCAATCAAGCCGGTTTCACCCTTGTCACCGGACTTAGTATATATCTTCATACTTCGGCTTATCTAAATAATCAAATTTGATCAACTCATTTAAATTGATTGCTGCGAAATCTTTATTTAAATATCTGAGTTAGAATAGATATCATTTAGTAAGAATGTATATCAGATTTGTGTTCTCGTAAATATTTCTTTTTCTTGAATCTCTCGTTACATTTTTCACATTTAAACGGCCTCTCAAACTCGAGCAAGAAGCGCTCTTTCTTCTCTTCCGGACTTTCTATAATTTGATCAGATTTAAAATCAACCATTTTATTATAACCAATTCTGATATGAAAATCTTTTTTTGGTTTATCTACCTTAAGGAACATAATTATCATAGAATTATTATTTAGAATTGTCTGATTGAATTCTAACCTATGTTATTATTGGATTACTAAGTTAATTCCAGATCTGCATGTTATTGATTGTCATAAGATAGTCGATTAGCTCCAATCTTAGCAAAAGTGTTGCGTAGTAAATTTCCGGGGTGTAAACATCCCCACCCTAGATTAATGACATTTATTATCCAGTTCTTTCAGTAATTCATAGTCCAGAACAGATAAAATTCGTACGATTTAATTGATTATATCAGATAATATTGCTACGATCCAAAATGAAGGAGAAGATTTGAATTCGATCTAAAGTTGGTGAGATTGCCGTATGAATCATATTACACAATTACTTATGAAATGGATTTCGATCTTTTACGATATGCGCCGTCTGATCTTCATAACTTTCAGATTATTCCAGTTATTGTTAAATTAAGACTACTGTTGAAAATATCTAAATTTCCAAGTATATATAGTGCCTAATCCTACCTTGCATGAGATGTTAGGCAGTAGAGATGTAAAAAAAATGATATATAAGGAATTTGAAAGTGCCTACAATAACCAGATCAAATACCCTGACAAATCGAACCCAGATAAGATACATGCGAACGAGGCTTCGCGTTGTACACGCTTGGCGTACTATGAACGAAAAAATCCGCTACCTCCAGATTCCAACTCTACAATATCTGTTCTGATCAAAGATAGTATTAGACGACTATTTAGTAATCTTAACTCAGAATATAAAGTTGATGCCTTGTCAATATTGGCCTCTGCAGATATGATTGTGGACGGAGAATATGTCGTGAAGTTCGAGCTCGTAAGCAAGCTGCCGGCTACACCACATCCAAGGGATTTACTCTACCTGAACGCATGTCTGTTTGCTTTTGATAAAACAGATGGAATTCTAATTTATACAAATATTGACGGAGATACTGTCGAATTTTCTCTTACAAGAAATAATAGAATGCTTCAGGAAATAGTCAGAAGAGCTAAGATTCTAAGCACATTACTCAAAGAAGACAGAGTTCCCATAGTAGAGCCGTGCGAGCTTTGCCTTTCATGCAAGTACTATGAAAGATGCTATGCACAAGAAAGGAAGAACTCCAGTCTTGGTTTCCTTGGCTTGGGAAAAACTGGATAATTATGCCTGTCTGTTGATAAATGATTTTCTCATGTTTGGTATCAATAGATTTGATATTTTAGAAACGTAACGTGAATTCATTGGGACTATCCATGATTCTAGTTTAATTAATTTCTTGAAAACCAGACGGCTAGTCGACATGGATCAACCTACCAATCTCTCTGAATTGGATCGTTTACAAAAATACAATCCTCTAATGTACTTAACTACGCTAGACAATTGTGTATCACACCAACTAGGTGTCATCGCATAATAGAAATAGCGATTTTATATAAGACTAGATAGTTAGGAGAACACGTAGTAATTGAAAGATTGGTTAAAGGAGACAACTTTTTCAAGTACATGACGAAATTATTGTCGCTTAGAGGCCTGTATACTAGCAGTTGAATCGGTGAAAACTTTAGCTGGTTATTCCTCATTTAGCAGTGCAAAAAATGCAAAAGTTATCCTATACAGATTTTTATAACCAATATGATTAAAAAGAACTGCGGTATGGTTGCCATTGAAATTGGACAAATAGTTCAAGACTTCGCTGTCATTATGATCGTATCCTCAGTCATGGCTCTATTATCATACAAACTTAAACAGCCTATGGTAATAGGATATATTATAGCCGGTATGATTATTGGTCCCTATACCCCGCCGTTTAGCTTAATTATAAATATAGATGTTTTGAACTTGTTCGCAGAAATTGGTATAATTCTTCTGCTGTTTGTAGTGGGAATGGAATTTCCCATAGACAAACTCAGAAAGATTGGAAAGAAGGCTTTTGTAATTGCGATATCTGAAGCGTTAGGGACATTTGCTATTGGACTTGTCATCGGAGTACAAGTACTGCATTATTCACTTTCGAATAGCCTCTTCCTAGCTCTAGCAATTTCGGTTACGAGCACTGTCATAGTTATGAGAATTTTAGAGGAAATGGATATGGTGAAAGAGCAAGCGTCCACTCTAATATTAGGAGTCGCAGTTATTGAGGACATTATCATAATTTCTATTCTGGCAATTCTGCAATCGATAACCTCTACAGGGGTAGGTCAGGTATCTGTAGGAGAATTAGTAATTTCCATACTATCGGTATTGGCATTCATTGGAGGTGTGTTGTACATTGGATCAAGAATAGTACCAAAGTTTGTTAATTATATAGGCAGCACGAATCAACCTGACTTACTTATAGTAGCAGTTCTAGGAGTAGCATTTGGTTTATCTTTCGTAGCATACGAGCTTGGAATATCTGTTGCAACCGGAGCGTTCTTTGCAGGCGTGTTGATAGCAGAATCCAAAGTACATTCAGTTACAAAAGTTCTCGCTACACCGATTCGGGATATGTTTGCTGCTTTATTTTTCGTTTCAGTTGGTGCGCTAATGGATATTCGACTTCTGCCTATTTTCATAGTTCCTGTTATTGTATTGGTAGTGATATCCTTGGTGGCAAAATTCCTTACTGTCTTTATATCTGCAAGGACACAAGGATTCAGTACGTTGACTGCACTGAGGACTGGCTTTGGGTTGGCTTCCTCTGGAGGTGAGTTGGCATTAGTCGTTGCCAAAGGAGGAACAGATATTGGCGTTACAAGTTCTTTCATCCTTCCAATGGTAGGAACGATGACAGTAATTACCACATTCATTACACCGTATATGATAAAGTTTGGATGGAAATTTTCAGAAATAATAGCATCTAAGTCAACGGCCTTACTATTTCATTATTTTGATATACAAAAAAGATTATCAAAATTTAGAATTTTTAAGAAAGCTAATAGAAAATGAAGATTTTGCTGACAGGTAAATACTATCTCGGCTATATGTTAACCTCTTTGACTCTTGATAATGAATTAAATAAGGTAATACCCAAACATTTGGAACAAGAAATAAAGAATAATTTTGACTGGTACATTCGTGCTGCGTGCGTGAATACAGTCCAATAGAACTCTCTGGAAGTGTGACAAAAAGTGCTGCGTA
>JANWJI010000036.1 GCA_025449515.1 Nitrososphaeraceae archaeon
AGTTTTGAACAGGAATTCATTTAGTGCAGAAATTAGACTCCGTTAGGGATTAGGGACCATTGCGCCTGGCCCGGCGGTAGTTGACAATGATTAGGAAAATCGAGTCTTCATTCCAGAACACAGTTCGATCAGGCCTCCTCTAAAGAGTTATTATATATGCTATTTTGGTATCTATATCTACTATCATTAACTTGAAGAGGCCTGGCACAAAAACTTAGGGACAAGAAATTTCTAATCTGAAGCTGACCGTTAGCCAATAGATTGTACATGATATACCTCGTTCACGTTTGCGAACGAAATATCAGGGGTGGGTCCGCCACCTATCACGTAAATGTTGTTTCCCATTGACACAGCTGCCAAACCGTGGCGAGCCGTTGGCATGGGTGGTTCTTCAGCCCATTTGTTAGTCTGCGGATTATACATCTCATTATTATTGAACGTCTTGTCTGGGGCTTCCCCTCCAAAAACATAGATATTTCCATTGATTACAGTAGCAGCAATGCCACCGCGTTTTGTGGGCATGGCGGCCAATTCAGTCCACGAGTTCGTCTTAGGGTCATACGCTTCGTTATTATTTAAATTTGAAGATTTGCCCGTAGGTCTACCTCCGATAGCGTACAATTTTCCATCTACCACTGCTGAGGCAAGATGTTGCCTCGGAGTAGGCATTGGCGCCTTTTCGGTCCACGTGTCGGTTCTGGGATCAAATGCTTCATTCGTATTCAAAGGCATATTGGATGTTCCCCCGATAGCATACAAGATCCCATCTACGACTTGAGCAGTTAACGCTGCCCTTGCTGTGGGCATATCTTTACCTTCAAGCCATTTATCTTGTGAAGGATCATAAACAAAAAATTTGCTTGATGGCACCTTGTTATCCAAAAACCCACCAACTAAATAGATTTTGTTATTATATGTAGCTGCCGCAGCATGATTTAGATTTACCGGCACCGGAGAAGCATTTGACCACGAATTAGTTTTTGTATCATATACTTCCACACTATTTTTATTTCTTTTACCTGTTTCACCATAACCCGCGATTATGTAAATCTTGTCTCCAATTGCAGCATATGCTGATTCCATCTTAGAGACTGGATTTGCCTTAGCAGTTTCCCATGACGTCTGTTTAGGTACATTCGTTGCTGGCTGTTGCGCATACGTAGATTCCACTAATGAATAAGGAGAACTAATGATAAAGGCAACTAGCAAACTGATGAATATTACCGGACTTACATATCTTGTTCGGCAGTGGTTAAACGTTCTATCTCTCATACACCTATTGATAAATTCATTCTGTATGAGACCACTCCGTCTAATGTAACGTGCTATCATAGATATGTCAAGCATGAACATTTATCCTTTTTAAGCCTTCTAGTTCAATCACCGAACAATAGATCATAGTACGAGCTTCAGATCTCGGTGTCGTGATGATTTGTTTATAACCTGACTAAAACGAATTGTGCCTGAATTAATTCTGAGTAAAGATTTTTTTTGACCTAACTATAGGTTTGAAATTACCGCATTTTGTTGCCGTCCATGTCATGCAGTCTATGTCGATGTATTCTGCAATTCGAATAGCGCAAACGACTATTGCTAACATATTAGAAACAGACCTGTCCATTATCGGGAATTATAAGCTATATAATTAGATTTATCCCAATGATTATGTCGATCTACATAAATACGACGGTCTTACCGAAGAGATTTCCTTGACGTGCAGCAAAGATGAAGAAAAAGTACGAAGAATGACTTCTGTGATTGTTTTATTATTTTTAGCCGTGCTTATTACTGTTATACATGAATTCAATGAGCACGCCTTGGGCCTAACAAGGACAGTCCGTATTTGCAGTTGATGCAAACCGAGACACCCCAAAGGTTATTACCAACATAACGCCAGCTACACCACTTGCGGCTATACATTTAAGGCTATAACTATGGTTAGTACTGATGACCAAAATAAATTTACGATAAATTTGAGAATGCGGCGTATAGATTACTTGGACAATATGGCTCTGGTATGGATCACCGTGAGAAATCAGACTGTGGCTTACAACATTAATCCGATAGCTCTGCTTGATCCTCAAGATAATGGTGACGGCATTATTCATGTGCCAGTCACATTTCCACAAGACATTGTCCATACCGGGGACCAATTTACCGGATGTATTAAGATTCTAGTCCATTCTGACAATCTTGGAGATACTTTTTCCTGTCAGAAGGGAATAGCTGACTCGGCGTCAGGAGCTCCCCATATCTCAGATGTCTCCTAACAAAACCGCGGTTCGATCAAATCTTGCGCAGGTCCGACCATATACAATTAACTTGCTTTATGGCCTACGTTACAAAACCTGAAATCGGCCACATTGCGGCCATCAGGTCACATTTGTCCGATATTATGTTACCGTTGATAATGACGCAAAATCTTTGCAATATATTAACACAAAACAGGACGAATTAGAAAATAAGCTCAAGTAAACTTCGGGAATTCATAGTATTAAATAATGATTATTTAATCTCATCTTACTTACATCGTTTCCCATCTTATTTAATCGCCTCCTTGTGATTATTCAGATCTACAATTTAGGACTAAATTCATATAATTATAGGACCTACTAATTAGATCCATAAAAGGGGCATATTCATAGGTTACACGATTATGTCATCCCCAGAAGTACGAGAATCAAGAAAGACATACTTTTCATGAGTTCTATAAAAGATCTAATGTTCGGATTATTTCAATGGTAAAATGAATCCGCATTTCGACTGGAAGCTTGATAAACCGCTATTATAATAACCATTTGAGAAAAGGATATAGAACAACACCAGTAGTGCTTGAAGGAAAATACTGACAGATTAGTAAAAAGACGAGCAAACATTAGAGACTCGGTTCAGCTACAGAAAACTGTATTCGTCGGATATTAAGGTAGGATAGGGCTCTATCTGCGAGATCCCTTGATTCGAAACAAACGACTTGAACAAACATAATTAGCTTGGTTATGAGACACATTTTGGCAAAAGAGTCAATCGGTTTATGGCAGAGTCCTAGATATATTTGATAGATTTTTGCTGTCGAGATCAAAAAAACTCATTTTTCGTATCTAACAAATCCATACGTTCATTTAGATGATTAACAATAAGCATCACTACTTTACTTCGACGTATGCGGATCTCAGTGATAGATCGCATAAATTTTATCGAATTGCTTTGCCTAAGGCATCAGGGTCACTGATTATATGGGTAAATTTAGCGACTTATACATGAGATTATTTAATCCATCAGATCTGCGTAGCAATAACTCTATCCTTCTATTGGAAAATATCAATTTACTCAAGATTTGAGCTATTAGGATTTTTCTTGATAACTCGGAAGAATCTTACACCATCCTGAATATTCTCATCCCATATGAGATCATCTGTATCTTTTAAATCCAGATACTCTTTTACAAACATCGGAATCCCTTCATTAATCTTCGATACCCTCACCATATTTCAAAATAGTCATAAATAGATAAAAACCTATGGCACGCTGAATTATGACTGATTGAGGCATTAAAACCTCTTTTTTTCCATTAAGGGAGACGCATCAATCGAATCAGAGAAGGAGAACCTTCATACCTGGAGTTGCGGGAAATATTATTTGTGACAACCGCGGTAATCTCCATAAATATAAAGCACATAGACTTTTTTTATGTTCCGGCCTTTCTAAATATGAGATAAGGAATATTGCCATGCCGAGTACTGATCTCACCATCCTCCCCAAATCAGCATGTTTGCAAAAAACTCAATAAACAAATACAAGTGCAATATTTCATATCTAAGCTTACGAAGACGACATGAATAATTACAATCTGCATATAACGTAGTGGGACGCTATGTGATAGAACTTCAATTTTGCTTCCAACTCCAATTCAAAGGTTTAGTCTGGATACAATAATTGAGTCTTAACGCTCGCTTATAAAATTTTATGAAAAGCGATTATTATATGTAATAAGCCATTTTAGCGAGTGAGGCAGATCACATCATTAATGACGTGCGTGGTGAAATTGGCCAATGAGTAGTGTTGTGGGCTTATGTTTCTCTTACTAGATATCAAGCATCGATCAGTAATACTCATTTTGAGATCGAAATAATTATACCACGGTAGATTCAAGAATATTGATTCAGTATAATCTATATCTATAGGGCATAACAATAATTATTCATAGTATTATTAATCATAAAGAGTGGATGCTTCTTCAAATCCTTGTTGAATGTTTTGAATAGATTTGTAGCTGGCTTAATCTTTCCAGGATTCCTGAAATTCTTAGTACGGAATCCTATGAACCAGCTTGTTCATGAATTCAGGGAGTCAAATCCAGAATTCAAAGCATTTTCATTGTCTGGGTCTAATCATAACTGCAAAGTATCCAAGTTTAGATACGAACAGTTTCGGAAGTAGAACGGACGTACTAATACGCTAATATGATTTATAACAGGAGCATAGACGCGTTACAACATCTAGTGTCCCCGTGGTATAGCGTAGAAAGATATCCGAAAACTTATCAAGAGATTGGCCGAATGCGATGTAAAATAACTGACAAACCCAAATGGATTTTCTTTTACTAGAGATGGGATCGGATACTTCTTCGTGGAGGTTACATGTGACGATGGCACACAATACGGTGTACAAGCTTTTGGAGATGACGCCCTAGAAACATTCTCGGAAGTTCATAGATGCACGCTTTGCGGAAGAAGTTGTGTAGATGACTTCTCTGATGCCAAACATAGGAACTCTGAAAAAGAGGAACTTATTGATGGAGACTGGTGCAGTTTTGGCACGGGGTAATGCGCACTACTATACAAGAAATTTAGGTGCATTTATGGAGAAACTTTTACTATTATCAATTAGCATTTAACAGGAATGAGCCGAGCGGGCAGAGGGTACGCGATCAATTGAATTTAGATTTGAGGTGGTATTCAGTGTAACGGCATGCATCACAGGCTAAAATGGACAACGCCACACTTTTTGCAGAGCAAGTTAACCTGAAGATTAACAACACCAATAGTCATTTGAACCGTGAAAATTCAGTATCAGTTTTATAAAAGGTAAATAAGATTCCTTAGTTGGATTCGAGTGCAACTATTATCCAAGCTTAATCTAAGGTAATGATTTACTCAAATCTAATAAAGTAGGTTCTTGACTATTCAACGAAGAAAAAATGCGAGAGTGCAATAGGACCATATCACTTGTTGGCTTGTCAATGGCTTTAGCAATGGTGTTGATTCCCACCGCCATGCATGATTATCAAGTGAAGTCAAAAACGGTTAGCATAAACTGCTCACATGACAAACCGTGTCAAAAAACCGTGTGCGAAAGCAGTAAGGCGTGCAGCACAACAATAGGGGAGACTTTCGAAAGTGGAACGACATCGGACACAAACTCTACAACACTAGGGCATCAATCTGATCGATAGATAACTAATTTACTCACTCCAAATTTATTTGATCTTTCATCCTTGGATATCATCCAACTGCGTCCAAAATTAACATAATCAATGTCTAAAATAAAAGGATGGCAGGAAATTAAACAATAGTAAACACATGGATACTAGATGCCAAAGCAGATTTTCGAGTGTTTTTTCGCAGGAATACAAGGCAAGATAGTCCAATTGGTTCAAATATTTTAATAGATGTTCAGATCCAAGGTTTTGGATCATTTCTAAAGCAACATCACATATCTAGCATGATTTGAAGTTTCCGTCTTTAGTAAGCTAAAATACGAATTGTTGTATATCAAGAATGTTTTGTTTAATCGCCGCAAAAGGTGTGAATGGAGTCTGGAGTATGAAGACGCCCTTTACAAGATCTACGATTCAGCTAAACGTCTTGCGGGTTATTTTTTTCCTGACTATGGTAGTATAGACCAGATTAAAAATGAGATCGCGAACAACAGTAACCAGAGCGACGAGTTAGATGAAGATAGCCTAATTAGATTAATGAACAAGAAGCATGTAAAAGTTCAAGGGGGTAGCTTGATGCTTCCTATGCTCAAACTTGATTTGCTCGATAACCAGAGCGGAATTGCCGTTAATGATGTTGTTGATGCTTTGGATAGGAATATCAGAACCGCTGGTATGTGGAAGACTTGGTTGTCCCAGAATAGCAATATGTTGGGAATCGTGGGCAGTCTAGTGTATACTGCAAGAGAAGATAGAAACATGCTTTCAATACTTCTGGTTATTAAAGATCAGATGATTTTGGGAGAAAAAGAAGCGGTGGAATCACTTGCTCCAATACTGAATAAATTACACGGAGATGGGTTATTGTGAACCGAATGCCATTAGGCACTAGTTTTACTGGAGTACGCCCAGTGAAAATACGAATATGATAGAAATTCGACCGCGATTCATACTAATAAGATTGACGAGTATGTCAAAAGCACGCTTGTTGCAAAGTAAATTATGAACTATAAGAATAGGTCACTTTTGGAAAATGTTAGGTTCAAAGTAACTAGGTGTAGCAAAAATGTGAAATAGTTCAGGGTTGGTTGAGTCTGGTATAGGGAAATTTCTTAAATAAAGCTTATTAATGTTTTTTCCTCCAAAGCCTCATTACAGATTGTTTAGGTTTCATTAATCGATATTCACAATTTTGATGTGATCCATACTCCTAATTTTATTTTAAACAACTAAGCTGCCAACTATATTAATTATTATATACATCTATTGTGAATAAGATCTATGCTCACCATTTGTCGGGAATTTTCTTGCCGTTTGGTTTTATGCCGCACTAATTCTACGGAGATGGGAAACAATGACAGTAGCTAATGGCTCCCAATTGCAAACGCGTGTCATTTCTATGGATTTGACGCTGGACATGTGCAAATTATTTGTTGCGAAGAGGCAAGCGACTAGTTTGATTGGTTATGCTTCAAGGCCTCATATCCCACAAGAAATAGGCAGTCATTCGAACTATAGTTTGGAAGGCTTTGACAAATCACTTGATGAGATAAGAACTAATTCGAATCATGACAGTGCTGTCGAAGCGAAGAATGCTAGAAAGTCTGACTTATCGAGTATACGCTCCCGATCACAATGGTTAAAGAGGATCCTTATTGTTGACGACGAACCAGATATTATTTTCACCCTCAAATCAGTATTTGAAGAATACCCTGCGAGATTCCAAGTATCTGCACACGTTAACCCAGTAGAGGCACTTTCAACGTTTAAACCAAATTATTATGACCTTGGGTTGATTGATATCAATATGCCGGGCATGAACGGATTTCAACTGTGTGAGAAATTAGTCGATTTGGATGCTAACATTAGAGTGTGCTTTATGACTGGCGGAGAGATGAACCAAGAAGCTATCCGGGAAATATACCCAAAAATTAGTCTCGGATGCTTCATAAAAAAACCTATCGGAGCAAGCGAGCTCGTTGAGAGAGTAAATTCACAACTAGACTGAACCTGTGATATGGCTTCATTACTGATTATTGAGATGTAAACTAGCCGTTACTTTTACCTAATTGGGACCAATCGAAAGAATATTCTTTACTTTTCTAATTAATACGTTATTTTCGATTGGAATTTTTATGAAACAATCTTCAGTTGTTATCTCTGGAAATGACGCTGCTTTTTTGAATTGTTCGTAATTAATTTCCCCAGCTGTTAAAAAGCATACCTTTACCTCCTTATCAAATCGTCTAAGTCTCTCGTAGAGTTCAAACCCATCCATTTTTGGCAACAATATATCAATGATTAATAGATCATAGAGACCATTTTCAAATTTCATAATGGCCATAGCCGGATCGGTAAATGCTTCAACGTTGTAACCTTCACCGCATAATAGCATTGTAAAAAGAAGGTTGATATCATCTTCGTCGTCCACAATCATGATATTCTGACGTCTGACAGCTTGATCATTCTCAATCTTTACTTTTTTTTGACTTCCATCATTGTTCCTCGATTCAGTTCCACATGATAAAATAGACCTTTGTTGTCGTATTATTGGAATTTTCATATTGGACGTATCGCAATCCCCTGATGGTACGAATCGATTATACACTGAATATAAAAGGGATCGAATATTCACATTGTTAGGTGGATAGTGTGGTTGAGTGAATGTAAGCATAGAGGTTCTATCCATACATAAAGATAGCAATTAGTGCTTTTAGTACGTTAGTAAACAATACCTATTATTACTCAGCATTAGCGTTAAACCTAGTTCTTGATGGTGTAAAAGAATTCCACCTATCTTGACTCATCCTAGATCCCCCAACTCATCTTATGTGTAGGTGTTATTATTACAAACGGTGCTTCTCCTTCCTTCCACGGTTCAC
>JANWJI010000037.1 GCA_025449515.1 Nitrososphaeraceae archaeon
ATAAAAACGGCAGATTATTTGCTAAATTCAACCTCTATACAGATAAGTTTTATATTTGGTCAAGTTCATGTATTAGATGTATAAAAAGTAACCCACTAAAAATAACTAGCTTGAGTTACTGGAGCTTCCAGACTTGTTGAAACGGATGAAATATTTCAATTATACTGAAATATGGGATAATAGATCTTACACGCATGAGTAGAAAAGGTACAATTTCATTACCTTCTACCATAAATGCATGACTGCAATTTCGTTTTACCTTATAGTCTCTATTTCTAGTATAGCAAATATATTGCGCTTTCGATACCCCAAAGTCCGATCAATTTCTTTGGTTCCCGTTATAGTTGCAAAATTCGGTGGTAGCGCTCTTGGAGTGGATGGTGGGTCTATAAGTCAAACCATTAGCAGAATAAAGCAAATTAGTAGAAATTCAAAAGTAGTAGCAGTATTCTCAGCTCCACTAACGATTTATGCAGATAAGATAAGTTCAATGACTGATGTGGCGATAAATATTGGTCGAAGCTATGCGTCCTCTGCTCCCTTGGACCTCGATACTATGTTACAGGTATATCGGAAGATTGCTAAAAAATATCTGAATAACAGATATTATAATGATTTCGAGAATCATCTTGACGAATTTAATCATAGAATCATAGTCTCATTAAAACAGGCTGCAGAAAACAGGAGATTTGTCGATGTAGTCCGATCAAGGACACTTGCCTACGGAGGAGAAATTACCATGTCATATTTGATGGATTTCATAATGAGGTCAAATGGCATTAGATCTGATCATGCGGATATCGATAATTGGCCTATTATAACTGACGACAATTTTGAGGCCGCTAATTTCATACTAGAAGAATCAAAACATCGTGTAAATCATCTCATTGATTTGATTGAGGGGAATGACGTAGTTTCCGTGGGAGGTTTCATAGGAAAGACTGTCGATGGCTTGGAAACTACATATGAACGAGGTGGCTCAGACAGAACAGCCGCGGATATTGCGATACTCTTGCACGCGAACTACGACGTAAGTATGGATTTCGGAAAAGATAGTGCGGTTTTAAGTGCAGATCCCAAGATAGTCTTTAATAACCTTGAGTTTGTGGAATATCTTTCTTATAATGAGGCGAGATTAGCGGGTATGTTTGGGATGAAAATCCTTGATCCTGTTGCTATAAAAGAGATCAATGATAATAATCTTGATATTCCAGTTGCAATAACTAACATGAATGATCCAACGAAAAAAACGACGGTTCGAAAGGATGTCCCTGTTACTGATGATGAGAATTTTGTAAAAATCATAACTGGCAAGAGAAACTGTTCAATCGTAAGAATGGACAGCAATGCTGCTTCTCATTTGATAGCGTCTCTCGAAAAAGAAAAACTGTATCATGATTTCATCAAGCTGTCTCCGTATATCCTCGATGATGTAGAGATTACACGATTATTATTCCTAGACGCAGATTACGTCAGGAAACACGACCGTTATATAAGGGCATATGATCCTGAAACACACATTGTTTACGGAAGAGGTGCGGTCACTCTAATCGGAGATATGATGTGGAGGATTCCGGGAATCGTGTCCAGTGTTAGTCGTACTGTGGGAGATCATCATATTAACATACTAAATCTGGATGCGCAAGAGGAGACCTCTAGAATATTAATCATCGTCGAAGATAGAGATACGATAGTCGCAGATACAGTGAAGGCCATCCACGAGCAGCGTAAGCAAATACTCAATGGAGCTAGCCAATGACAAGAAAAATTTGGATGGATGGAACTATTGTTGATTGGGATAACGCAAAAATCCACATTTTGACACATAGTTTGCATTATGGTACCGCAATTTTTGAGGGTATTCGCTGCTATAAAACCACTGAAGGCTTGTCCATTTTCAGATTAAACGATCATGTCCAAAGACTAATTGATGGTTGTAAGATATACTACATGAATCTAAAGTACTCCGCAGAGCAAATTAAGAACGCAATACTCGAAACCGTTAGGATAAATGGTAGTGAAAATTACTATGTTCGCCCAATCGTATACTATGGTTACGGAAAGATGGGTGTAAATCCGCTGCCAAACAAAGTTTGTATGGCAGTGGCAGCATGGATATGGGAAGGAGGGACGTATACCAACTCAGAAGGTGGCATTCGCGCGATCGTATCCTCGTGGACTCGAATTGATAGCAGATCTCTTCCTGTCTTGGCTAAAGCAACAGCCAACTATGCAAATTCAGTTTTGGCAAGAATTGAGGCAATAAATCATGGCTATGATGAAGCTGTACTACTAAATTCCAATGGCAAAGTGGCTGAAGCAACTGCAGAAAATGTTTTCATAGTAAAGGACAATTGCTTGATTACCCCGCCTCTGACTGCAGGAGCTTTGCAAGGCGTTACTAGGGATAGTATCCTAACCTTAGCAAAAGAAATTGGATTGACGTCCTCGGTTTCAGATTTCGGGAGGGAGGATCTTTATATAGCGGATGAGATCTTTTTATGTGGAACTGCTGCTGGAATAAAACCAGTAACAGAAATTGACCACAGAGTAGTTGGTGAAGGGAAAGTTGGGGATCTAACAATTAGGCTTGCCACTAAACTGCGAGGCGTAATTGAAGGG
This sequence comes from Nitrososphaeraceae archaeon, assembly GCA_025449515.1. Taxonomy (GTDB): domain Archaea; phylum Thermoproteota; class Nitrososphaeria; order Nitrososphaerales; family Nitrososphaeraceae; genus JARBAU01. Next base: position 2,623 of record JANWJI010000037.1, read on the forward strand.
AAGGATGCCAAGTACAGTGGAATGTGGCTTACGCCAATATTATAGTACCATTACCGCAAAAACTCTGTATTTGATACAAAAAACCTGTTCAGAAACCTTTATTGTTATATTAAAGGCCCTATTTCATTCATAGCGGATAAACTTGTCACTTTTGCGTAAGGAGCTGTCAGACTTGAAGATCGATATTAATCCAAAGCGGTGGATTTCTCCTTATCACAACACATCGATTCTGCATCTTATTCTAATGGTTCTGTTCTATCATGCTGTTGGTGTTTTACTATTGGTAGTCGGATCCGCAGCAATTCAATTTTCAGTGAATGGAAATGTGGGACCAAGTATTCCTAGATATCTAGCCCCCGTTCTGGGAGCCGGCCCGATCGAAGAATCCATTTTCTTTGGTATTCCCTATTACGCTACCGGAAACCAGTTTGTTGTGATAATATCTGGTGTAACCTGGGTGATGCTCCATATCTTCAATACTAAATCTATGGACCTCATGAATCTCTCATATTCTAACTGGCTCTTCGTAATGCCTTCATTTTTCTATAGCCTAAGGACGTGGATAAGCGGTAAGGGTTGGTTTGCGATACTTGCTCACTCGATGTGGAATGGGTTATTTTTCATGTTAGGATGCGCGTACAACGAATACCCCTGTGCTATATTTCCATCTACTGGAATGTCTTCTCTCTATCCGTTGGTAAGCATAGTGTTGTCTGCTACTATAGTCGTATCGTTAACGTTCATCTTCTATAAGAGAAGATGTAGGATAAGAGCTGAAATTGGCAAGAGCAGATAAATGTCCATCTCTCAATATTACGTGAGATAAACCTTTCCTTGTTCTATTATAACTACGAATTTCAGATTGTTGTCGGGGATTAAGAGTACGGAGCAATGACAATGTTCAATGGATTGTTAGACATATTTTCGCGTTTTTCGAAAGTCGATGTATTCAGCCAAATTAGCAGATTGAGCCCAAGACAATAACTGAATAGAATACAATAAACCAGGTCAGTAGAGTCTTAGCTGTAGATTTACGTATTTATTTCTGGACGAGGCTGCACCAAGTCTAAATCTCTCAATGGTACGCTCCAAATCCCCTCCTAAATTAGGATGGAATACTTTTAGTCATGGTCGTGGATAAGCATTATACCAACTAGATTCGGGATCAGGTAGATATGACATTTCGATGGTAAATTGGTTAGCATTTCCTCAAACACGGCGTTTAAATGTTCCTCAAATGGATTTATTGAAGGGACTTCGCCATATAAAATGATCAATATAGAACTCGCTTCAAGTCATGGAGACAAAGGCAAAGGGAAACATGCTTCCTCGACTGAAAATCGTCGGATGGTTTGGGAAAAAGTAGTATGGCCATTGATATTGGAGCTAAATAGATCATATTTCACGTTAAGGGAATACCATAGAACGAGAGATGAATTTTGTAGAACTCAAGGTATTCCACCATCGAAAGTGGCAGGCGGCTTCGTATCATTATTAGTTAAAGGTATTTTGACACGAGAAAATTATATTTACTCAATTCACTATCGATTGATCCCTTACATGCGCAAGAAAGCTATCTTAGACTACGGCGTACTCATAAGAGAAATTAATACAAAACGCTAGAGTCAAATATTGGTAGGTTATTTCAATGACTGTAGCTTCGGAAGCCCGGTCGAACCTGCACCAAAACTGTATGTGGGTGCCGAATCTAGTGGCCAATCTCCATGGTAGGGCTAGGGATTTCAGGCTCTGGATCTTTAACGAGAAAAGAAACCTGGAGACAGCAGTTCGAATCTGCTCCGGGCTACTATTTCATAGGAAAGGACCTGCACGCTTTATTTGTTGGGGAACGTCATTAAACTTTTCAAAATTCTTAACAAACAATGATGCTAACCTTCGGGCAGCCGTGTTATACTTCTCCTTATCAGGCCAAGTATTGGCTGGATTCAGAATTTCTGGAGGAACTCTGGGACAGGCAGTTGGGATATCTAGATTAAAGATATCATGATGTTCAAATGACTCATTTTCGAGTAAACCACTGATGACTGCCCTTACCATTGACCTTGTGTAGTTTAGATTTATCCTTTTTCCTACACCATAAGGTCCGCCATACCATCCCGTATTTATCAAGTATACTTTGGTATTATGGGATAATATTTTTTGACCCAGCATTTGTGCATAACGACCAGCCGAAAGCAGCATAAATGGAGCTCCGAAACACTGAGAAAAAGTCTCTTGAGGTTCAGTAATGCCTCTTTCTGTCCCAGCCAGCTTGCTAGTGTACCCGGACATGAAGTGATACATTCCGCCTTCTCTAGTTAGTTTGGAAATCGGAGGCATCACCCCGAAAGCATCGGCGGTGAGGAAAATTATAACCCTGGCATGAGGAGCTAGGCTCGGGATGATCGAATCAGGTATAAATTCAAGAGGATAGACGACTCGCGTATTTTCTGTAATTCCGCCATCATTAAAGTCAGCTATTCTAGTATTCTGATTAACAACCACATTTTCCATCACCGCTCCGAATCTAATAGCATTCCATATTTGAGGTTCATTCTCCTTTTTTAGGTTTATACATTTGGCGTAGCAACCACCTTCAAAATTGAATATCCCATTTTGAGACCAGCCATGTTCATCATCTCCTACTAGATATCTCTCTCTGTCCGCCGAAAGAGTAGTTTTTCCAGTACCGGAGAGGCCAAAAAATAATGCAGCATCCCCATTTTGTCCGACATTGGCAGAACAATGCATAGGAAAGATACCCTTGGCCGGTAAGAGATAGCTCATGACTGAAAACATTGCCTTCTTAATTTCGCCTGCATACGAAGTGGATCCAATTATTATCATTTTCTTGGTAAAGTTTATTATTATGAATGTCTCGCTTTTCGTCCCTTCTATTTCGGGATTAGCCTTGAAATCGTTTACCGAAATTAAACTAAATTCGGGTTGAAAAGCTTGAACCTCATTAGCATTAGGTCTAACGAATATTTGGGTCGCAAAGAGGCATTGCCATGCTTTGTCAGTCAGGACTCTTATCGGCAGTCTAACCGTGGTGTCGGCTCCTACAAACCCATCAAAAACAAAGTATTCCTTTTTATCAAGATGGTCTTTTAGTCTATCGAATATCAGATCATATTTTTCTTGAGATAGCGAATGATTTACCTTCCCCCAATCCACGGTGTTGTGCGTGATTTCGTCATCGACAATAAATCTGTCATCTGGCGATCGGCCAGTGTACTTGCCTGTGTTTACAGTCAAAGCTCCTGTAAGAGATAACATACCCTCTCTCTTACGAATGGCAACCTCAATCAGCGATGCAGGAGGCAAATTATGGTGTATTCTGCCCACCTTGATACCTGATTTTTCCAACTGCTCAAGGCATTTAGCGGCCCTAGACATTCGGTCGACATTCATTTATAACACATTGGAGCAGTTACGTGCATATTTATTTGATTTCCCAGCCTCAAATTCGTGATATAACAGACTAGTCCAGAATTATAAAGTGCGCGAATCTACCAAATATTGAAGTGTGTACACTATTGAAGCTTGACAGTAGTTTCAGTTTGGGCTAAATTTTCAGGGATTGCCCGTCTTAATTTGTTATTTAGCGGACGAAGGACAATGTCGTTCTAGCCAATTAGTTCGCAGACTTATTGCTGACTAGAGCGGAAGAGAAGGCTTATAAAAAAGAATATTTCCTATAGGTAAGAAGAATGGCAAGTACAATCTTTAGAGTTCAGTCGCACAAGTTTAGCCAAGATAATATTCAAACCACCCTTGTCTGTTCCAAATGTGACGAAGTCTTTTCAAAGGAATTTCCCCTTGATCTCGAGGGGCAGACTATAGAATTCAAATGTCCAGTGTGCGGAGGACCAGGCGAGGCCGATTTGCCCTATAAAAGTGCTGAAGAACGAGAAGAATTTGAGGAGGATATCGATGAGGTTGAAGAAGAAGAGGGCGACAACGAATTTGAAGAAGATTTCTAGTCGGGTTCAGTAGCCTTTATCTGACATGAATATTTCCACCTATTTTCATAGCGGCCAGCAGTACCATAGGCGGCCAAAAAATCATTTTGTACGGATACTAGACACATGAAGATGGCCACAGGTAGAGGCATAAACTGTTTTTTTACTACAGTGAGCTTGTTATATCAGATCCAATTCTAATTTAATTCTGAAGATGCAGTTCCGATATTATTTAACTTGTGATAGATCTTGGAAACAGTCTTTATATGCCTCGCAATTTTGCTTTGGTGTTGTACAAAAGTACGAGGGCATTTTCCCGGATCTCTTTGTTTTCCATTATTCCACGGTGTGCCAAGGTCAAGATTACGCTATCGTTACGAACACCTCTCATTTTCATACATAGATGCTCTCCTTCGATGATAACCAGAACACCCTTGACACCCATTTCCATTATCTCGCCAGCAATTTCTTTAGTCAATCTTTCCTGGATCTGCATCCTTCTAGAGTATTTTTCTACAAGTCGAACTAATTTGGAAATTCCAAATACCCTCCCATCAGGGATGTAGGCAATATGGATCTTACCATAAAATGGGAGCATATGATGCTCGCACATACTATAGAACTGAATATCCTTTGCTATAATTGCGTCAGTTTCCTCACTAAAGCTCACATCCAAACCCGCGTCAATTCTATATCCGCCAAAGATCTCTTCATACATATCTGCGATTCGTCGAGGGGTAGCAAGTAAGCCCTCGCGGTCTGGGTTTTCGCCTAATTCGATCAACAGCTGCCTTAATAGCTTTTCAATTTTTCGTTTGTTAATGGGATATTTTGGATTCGCGTTTTTATCTTCGTAATTCTGATACAATGCCTATATCCTCAGCTCCTTTAGCTTTCGGTATGTATGAGCCAAGACAACCTTTGACGAATATCTGGTATAATTAAGTATTGAAAGCCGCTCCACTATTGGCTCAATAAATAAGATTATCGCCTCTATTATAACTCTATTGTCTAGGATTTGGTTGATATATATTCTATAGTTTGAACTTGATATAATAAGCTAAATGGTCCGAGCCCTCACTGAAAACCAGTTACTCCTGCACGACGATACTAAGCGGCAATATTCGGTTACTAAAACAAAACTGTCTTCGTGGAGTAAGAAACCCTGATAGTCTATTTGTCGTAGAGTGTTAGATCTTCTATCCCAGCCCTTTTAAATGCCTTCTTCCTATTGACACATGATTCACAAACACCACAATGTCTATACCGAGTCTCTCTTCTCCGTTTTACTCCATTAGAATAACAGCTCCACGTTCTGAAAAGGGTATCTCCTAGGATCCGATAGCCCTTTTTTAATAGACCAGATTTATCAATGCCTGAGATAGCAGGACACCAGATACGGACCTTTTGTCTCGATTTGTCCTTAATGCTATCTAAATCTGCTAATGTTAGACTTTTTGATATGGATCTGACAAATGAAGGGCGACAATCAGGATAGCGGCGATCTCCCGCATGCGCTCCATAACACACCATTTTGGCACCGATACTCAAGGCCCAAGCCGTAGCGATTGTAATGAATACGGCATTTCTTATGGGAACCACGATATCGCGTCGGAAGCTTGAAGGCAGTTCTGATGTTTCGTCGGTCAACACATTCGTCTTTCTGTAAAAATCCTTCATGAAGCTAATGTCAACGAATCGGTAGTCTTTCGCACCTAGCTTGATTGAAAAGTTCTTTGCTACGGACGATTCATTAGTAGCTCTTTGTCCATAAGAAAAGTTAATCATGTAAATATCAAAGTTTTTTACGCGAGTGACATATGCTGCTGCGCATATTGAATCCAACCCACCACTAACTATGCAGACTGCCTTTTTGAGGTAGACTTTTGCCGTATTGTTTGAAATCAATTGTTCCATTTGAAAATCCTGTGACTTTGCATACTAATATATTGTATATTTTAGTATAGCAGGCTGTAGTTCTCTATATGCTAGAAAAATATGCATAAATTCCTGCGATTCCGTATGCAACAGCAATTAACGCCCTCGAGAGCAAGACTGCAATATCGCTCCGTGCTGAAAAGAACGAAGTATCTAGTCCAGCAGCCAACGGGATAGATATCAACGAAATCGAACCGACAATAAGCTGCTCCTTATTGTTAAGCTTGTTGATGGTTTTCATTAATATGAATGTGGAAAGATTCCCCATTCCTATTCCAAGTAAGATGAAATATTGGTAAGCTGACGGAATAAGACCGATCGCAAGGAACGGACCTGCCCAACATAAGCCATTAATCACCTTAGCTATTATCGGCCATTTTGCACTCTGCTTCATCCTTTTTCTTACAAACAACATCGAAGAACGGAATCTTGTAAATATTACAGTAAATATGATTCCAAAACATGCGATCCATATGAGAACATTGAAGATTAACGGATGTCGACTTGAACCAATAAATTCAATCAGTAAAGTTCCGGATAACAACGCCACGGAAATGGCAAGAAAAAGAACTCCAAATGCCCTTCTTACTAACACCGTTTCTGTGTCTCTCTTCAACCACTACTGACTGATAGATCTGGTAATTTTAGTCTTACAAAATGATAAATTCAAGTTTACATGAAATTGAAATAATTATGCGCTACTACTGATCGCTACATCAGTATAATGGCAAGTCATGTCTATCTATCCACCTATCCCTGATAGATCCGATCGAACAGCCGAAAAGTCAGCTAGATTAAGTCACAACCTCTCCTGCCTAGATGTTCTTGGAGGGACATCATCTAGTATTTCAAAACTGGAATGGACCTTTACAAAATATCTCGAATTCGTAACTCATTAATCGCCTTCCAATTTACTAAAGATACAGGATGCCCAGGAAATCTCAACTGTCGGAAGAAGACAAATTGGAACTACTTTTTAGAAAGCAGCTGAAACTGACAAGGCAGATGCGAAATATGGAAAATAAAATGAGCTCTATTTATAAGAGGAAGGAAATATTTCGAGGCTATCGCATATTCATGTTGTCATCAGCTCTAATTCACGAAGTAATAGAATTACAAAGGGAAACAAATTGGAAATGGTGGAAACATGAATCCAACATGTCTATAGAAAATTGCCAACAAGAGCTCATAGATATTTGGCATTTTGTTATTCAGTTGTCCATTGAACTGAAACTCAATCCCACAAACCTAGTTGAGAAGTATACATTAAAACATATCGAGAATATTAGCCGGCAAAAAAGAGGGTACTAAAATTTATACAAACATCAAATATGTTGGATCTGGAATTAAATTCATAGTTTTATTTTGATTCACGGAATATAAGAGCAGTATGACGACATCCCATATGTGTATAGAAATCTCAATTCCCAATGAAACTGGCGTACTTGGATTGACAGCCTAATAAAACTAGAGATGAAGTTGGTTGAGATTTGGACAAAAAACACACCTACGCAATTGATTCAGAAGTTCCTGCATATCATTAATTAAGAAGTAATTTTGTCAATCATATTCTTTTCGTTCGCTATTTTTACCTCACGAGCTATTCTTCTTCCCATGCTCATTGGCTCAGGATAAACCAAATCTGAATAAGGCGAACCGCTAAGGTAAAGATTAGTGCCCGCTACAATTCTTGCAGAAAATTCAAATGTCACAAAATTTCCGTCTTTGTCATAAACTCCTTCTAGACAGAACGGTCCGTTCATTCCAGGCGGCACTAAATTTTTCGAAGTATCGACAAACGATTCTCCCATTTGATAGGCTCTGAGGAGTAGAGATTCGCGGAGAACGATTGGAATATTACCTACTACGTTATACGACATTTCAATATCTGCGCAGAGCTGCTCCCTTGCAGGGATTCTTCCTAATCCATCAACATTAGATTCGTATCTCCTATCCACCCCCATTAGTTCTATTTCATTCGTTATAGGGGAATAAAAAAAATGCAAGAATGCAGGAACACCAAGCACGTACTCCTGGATAAATAGGTCCTGTTCGCCTTTAATCAACTTCTGTTCCTTGAGCCTTATCGCCTGACGTTCAAAACTCTCTCTGTTCCAAGCTGTGAAATATCCCCTACCGCCTGCCGCACCATGCAATTTTACTATGCATAATCCATGGATGTCGTTTTTTGACTCTATAGCTTTTGATACTAACAAATTAGATCTTTCCATTAGCTTTTGTTTTAGTTTCCTATCAGCTTCCCACCTTAGAATCCATTTATTCCCAAATATTGGAACGTTAATCTGTTCAATTTGGTCAGAATCCATATAGGCGATCAGTGTGCCATGAGGGATCAAGATGGAATTTGTCTCCTGTAATCGTTCTATGCACTTATCACTAAGGATCTCACTTATGTTGTCTACTGCAAAAATATCGTCAATGAATCTGAATCGTTTATATAGATTCAATCTTTCTTTCTCGCAAACGAGAAGAGTACTTAGACCTTCATCTTTAGCTCCCTTCAAAAGCTGTAATGCGCAGTGCGAGCCTAATGCTGCAATAGATCGATTTGCCATCTACCAACGATATTGCATTTTCTATATATATAGGTGCACAAAGATATGCAATTTTGTCCTGCTGGTCGGTTGTTCCGAATCTTCGGGAGTCAAGAAAACCACACCACACCTCTCTAGACTATGTTCTGATCCTAGCTGGAATTTAATCCCAAATTTGTCCACCTCAAGTGCTAGAGCAAGAAAAGTAGCATGCAAACAACAGAAGAATCTCTGATTTGGAATACATCGATACTAAATGTTGAAACCTACCGTATTCATATATATACCAATCAAAACGTTATATTTTATAATTTATTATACGAAATTTCGAGAGTCTCAAATCAATGAGGATATGAGCTTGCGTTTGTAATCTTGTCCGAATTTTTAGAAATAATAGAGGTTAATCCACTCGCACAATCGTTCAAGACATATGTATGAATGGATTGTTAAATCACGTCTAGTCATCGATTATCTCGTGATGATGAAGAATATCAGCACAGACCGACAACGTAGCTACCTACACAAAATCGAGGCAATTTACTTCCTGCCGCCAAAGGTAATAAACTCTGCGATCAACTTTATTACAAAACCGATGGAACCTACTACACCCATTCCGAGTAGTACAAGCCTCAGATGAGTCATATAGTCGTCCTTGCTAGTCTTCTTTGCCAGTTTCATAGTTTGAATAATTTCAACTACCTTTCTTTGTACGACTGACAATGAAAATCTACCTACATTGAATTCTGGTCATATTTGAAGTTACCGTTGGTGTAACCGAGGTGCATTCGCACCATTTTCGCGACTACTGGCTATGACGAACGAACAGCATAGATAGGTTCTTTGTCTGTCCTTTGCATCTCGACAAATGTTTCGGTATTTTGTATTCCCTCGATTTTTCCGATGCGTTCTATTACGACATTATGCAATTCTTCAAGGGTGCGAGAATTCACAGAGACTACCATATCAAATCTACCAGTAACCTCTGAAACGGATCGCACTTCAGAAATTCTTAGAAGCTCCGAACGAATTTTTTCTTTTAGCTTCGGATCTCTGTTAATTCCTACCACCGCCTTGACATTAATACCTAGCATACTTTCGTTCACAGTAACCGTGTAACGCTCTATCAGATTGCGCTTGGATAATCGTTTGATCCGACTATAAAGAACAGAAGCGTTGACATTGAGTTTTTTGCTTAACTGTGGTACAGAAATACTGGCATCCACAGTCAGTTCCGATAATATCTTCATATCTAATTCGTCAAATCTTTGCAAATTTCCGTCATGACATGAATCGTAGTCTTGATTAATAAATGTAATTTTTTGAATATTTCATCGTATTATTGACATTAGAATTTGCCAGAAATATTTGGGTTGTAGGCATTTTGTTATTTTACATTATTAGTAGTAAAAATTATATTCTTAAAGCAGACGATCATGTGAGGATGTTCGGGAGGGGAAAGATCAAGCCTGGAAACTACGTTTTTGTGGTTCAGAATGATCATGAAGTAAATACCGTCATTATTGGCAAGGTTCAGTCAGTTGATGGTGATCGGTTAAAAATTAACGGTACCAAGATCAGACCTGTGGGATTATTGGAACGGGTAAAGGCGGGGCGAGCAATCGGGAGGCCTAAGGAAGTTCTTGAAAATCCCGATCCCAATAATTGCATCTTCATGTTGATCGATCGGGTGGAGACTCAAACATTCAGTGAAGAGGTGAATCAGAAATCGTCCAAAGCCATCTGGATAAATGAAAGACGTTATTATGTACTTGATGGCTGGATTAAGGAGAACCTACCAGATATTTTTGCTTCAGTTCTGTCGGCTGCTGGGGATGAAAAATTAGAAGCCAGGGCCATGCTCCTTGAAAAAATGAATTCTATTTATGAGAAAGATTTAAAAGAACATTTGTATGCCGTTGCAAGAAGCACAAGAGTCCTTTAATGCTTGAAAGTTTTATATTAAGGAGTCGTGGAACATCCACAATTATGGAATATCTATATGCCGCGTTGTTATTGCACAAGTTAAAACAGGATATAACAGAAGAGAATCTAAAAAATGTTGTGAAGGCAACTGGCACAACACCAGATGAGATTAGAATCAAAGCACTAGTCGCGGCCATAGGTGAAGTGAATATTGACGAAGCACTGAAGAACGCATCACTTCCTGCACAACAAGTGCAAGTGAGTTCTGGTTCTGTCCCATCTGCGTCCCCAGGCCCGGTGGAAAAAGAAGAGAAGAAAGAAGAGAAGAAAGAAGAAGAGGCTTTGGAAGGACTTTCAGCACTCTTCGGATAAATTTTTTTTAAATCTTACATCATATTTAGACCTTAGGCCCTCTACTCTGATTTATATCCCTTTTTGGTTAATTCGGCTTGAAGAGCCAAAGCATTAGCTGTGCATTTGGCTAACGACTGTCCAATAGTACTATCAGTTAAATACCCAGACTCCACGGCCAATGCTATAGAATTTTGCTGCGCTCTCATTAACAATGATTCGATATTTTCAGGAGTAACATAACCAGTCTCTGCCGCTAAAGCAAAAGACTCACTTA
>JANWJI010000038.1 GCA_025449515.1 Nitrososphaeraceae archaeon
AGCTAATAATCACTATGCTGGTTTTGGTTCGGGAACTGCCAATATATTCAGAAAGATGGTTGGGTTGCCAGAAGCTGCATTGAGTAAGGAGGAAGAGAAGAACAAATAGGATGTACTTGATTCTCTCCAGTTATTTCCGGATATTTTACGTATCTCTACCAACTTTGTATTCGTGCCAGTATCGACAGGTCTTTCGAAGACGAATTAGACTATTATTTGAAAATGAACTTAAGGGTGCATCCAGAAGATAGGTATCAACGCAAGAAAGAAGCGTGGTATTTTCATGAATCAAGTTGGTGTATGCGTCATGACAACGGCTATGATGGACAAGGTTGCAATAACGGTGAATGTATTTCGGAGTGTAGATATTATCCTAAATTTGGAAGAATAGAAGATGAAGAAGTTATCCAAAGGCATAAAGAGATTGAAGAACGTTACAGAGAACGGAATGCCCTAAGTTAGTTGTAATATTTCTGTCAAGTGAATTTCTTCACTCATGAATCGGGTTTGGATTCATCCTTAATCATATTTTGGTCCACATGTTGCTGTGACATATGATCTTTTGATTTTAGTGCTGCCGGCGGACTAGTCTGGAATAATAGTCCGCCAGCCCAATAGGATGGCCAATCTGATTTCTACTTCAGACCAGATGCTAATGAAATCTTAACAGAATATCCCAGGCTATTGACTTGCTTATAATAAACGAAGAAAATAGGCTACGTAAAAAGGTCGAGATTCTAGAAGTCAAAACAGACAAGGTAGAAGAGCTGCAGCAAACTATAGATGACATAATGAGAAAGTTGGGTTTAACCTAGTCCAATCCAGTCTATTACACGACATCATGTCTTCCTAGGCCTGCTTCGTAACTAAGCAACGACTTTTTAGACAACATCCATTGCCTGATAAGATTTGCGTGATAATAGGAGATAGTCATTACTTATATTAGTGGCTCATTGCTTGCACATTCCCTATTTATAAAACCTTCAACATTACGATTCGCATGATAATAAAGGAGCTAATTATATCAAATCTTTTTTCTTTTGAAAATACCAGAATACCTTTCGGTAAATATACTGTAATCACAGGTCACAATGGAGTGGGAAAATCAAATATCATCAGATTGTTCAAAATAATCACAAATGATCCTGAATACACCTTTTCTAATAACCATATAGAGATCAAACAAAAACTTAACAAAGAAAAGAATAGTTGTATTAAGATTCGAGTCCGGTTTTCAGATGAAGAAAGGAGTATGATTTCCAGATTAATTTTCAGAAATCCTGATGTGAAAGTTCAGGACGCTGACTTCATTTTAGCTTGGAACAGATTACGACCCAATCAACAAATAATTTCAGCCCTTGTCTTGCCAAATAAATTATGTATTTGGAATTGTGAATCCACACAAAAAGTTGGATTCATAGAAGATGACAATGAATCTTGGTGCGAAAATATATTTGAATATCTTGGAAATATCAAAAATGCTACACCTGAGGAAATCAAGAAGATAACAAATGATGCTGATTCTGAGTATAATACTCTAATTCAAAAAAGTATTTTTCAGGATTTACTACATGAGGACGATTCGACCAAGCTTAAAAAATATTTCAACATAGATGGTAGACCTATTTGCGGTTTCTATAATCAAGATTATAAAAATGAATATTATGCATCGATTTTTGAATATTGTAAACTATCTCTTAATACAGGTAATGTTGATTTATGGCTTCTTTTAAAAAAGATATTTCTGAAAAATCTGGTTATTATAAATGAATTCCGACCATCTATTAACCAATTTAAAAACGAGATTAATGAAATGAAATCTAAAGGTCCCATCGCCGCAATGACAGGATTGCAACAAGAGTTTAACCATATTTTTCCTAAATATAATTTCGACGTAGAAGCAGATGATGAAATCCACTTTACAATAATCTCGGAAGGAAAAAAATTTAGGTTAGAAGATTCAGCCTCAGGATACTTTGAGATTATCTATATGTTAAATCTAATAAGGGAAAATGATCAGAGCATAGTTATGTTTGATGAACCAGCTTTACATTTGCATCCAATAAAGCAACGACATTTTTGGAAATTTATCAGCGAGACAAACAAGAATCAAGTAATTGCAATAACACATTCTCCATATTTAGTCAATCTATCTTTATTTCAAGACGAAAACAAATTAGTAAATATTCAAATGCTTAACGGAATAAGTAAGGCTTATCCCGAACCGACTACTGCATTAGGTGGAATTTCAATCAAAGGTTATAATTTTAAACCAGAGATTTTCTTTTCAAGGTGTAATATCATGGTAGAAGGCCCAAGCGATGGTGGAGCTATATCTGCAATCTCTGATAGCTTGAATAACGTATTTGAAAAATGCTCTATCCAAATAGTGTTTACTGGTGGAAAAGACATCCTGAGCAGTTATGTTCCTATTCTAAAAGCGTATTCAATTCCGCATGTAGCATTAGCAGATTATGATTATATGTGCGATAACGGTAAACTCTCTACTACCCCACGGGCTGAAACATGTGATTTTATAATTCTTGAAAAAAGGTTAGAAGATGAGTTAAATAAGTTTGATACAACTGTCAAGGTATTATCTAATTTTGATCACAATGATCCCTGTAAGAGTAGCAAAGAACATTATGATTCAATCCCAGCCACCAAAGCATACGAAATTGTCCATAAAGCTATGTCAAACAATATGATGTCGGTTAAACATAGTAGATTAGGCGAAGTATTCAATTCTGCCATCAAGAAGGCAGGCTTCAATCCTAACGAATTCTGGTAATATATTTTGCTAAGGAATTTTGCCTATGTTATGCGCTCTACAAAATCAAGGAATTGCATATATAATCTCTAGCAAGAGAGATCTCGGAAAATACCAGAGTTTTTTCAATTGTATTGAATGTCATTTATCAAAATGCATAAACACGTCTTCACTAATAAAATACTGCATAAACTAATCTTAGTAGGGCACAAGTTCAAAATCGAAGATAGAAGACTGAAAGTTGCAACCTTATTGACTTAATCAATGACGGGATCCATCTAATGCGGTAAGATTAACGGAAAGGCCGCTCATTTCAAAAAATCTGATAGGCTAGTTTATCTTGTGTTACTAGATGTTCTTACTCCGGTATCAGGAATCTCAACATTCTCATTCCATGTCACTTCTGACAAATCCAACATTTTTCTGAACGTGTTAGCAGTTCCTGGTCCAAAGCCAGCATAATGATTGTTTGCTGCATATGTTGGTTACAGATTTGGATTATATAAAATTATATTATTTACTAAAGTTACTAAAGTCGAACTCATAATATTCCTCAACAATTTCAAGTAAACTGATAATGCAAACTTTTTTCTAGTCATAATGCGTTACTGTGCGGCGGAATGTATCGAAGGGCCAGTCAATAGATAATAAAGTCAACAAGAAAACAAAATTTAAAACATTAGTTGACCGATAATTACTATAGCAACCAGATTTCCTTTTATCGCAAATGAGTTTAGTGGAAAGCGTGTCCTTGTCACAGGTGGAACTGCCGGAATTGGCAAAGCCGTAGTAACCAGGCTTCGAAATGGAGGAGCCAAAGTCATAACAACCGCACGAAGTCCTGTGAATACTAGCGATCTCTATACAGAGAGTGAGCTTGTAGTTATTCAAGCCGACCTAAGTATGGCGGTAGGATGCACAAAAGTAGTTAATGAAGTCACTTCTGGTTTTGGTGGCATTGACATTCTTGTAAGTGTTGTAGGAGCATCGTCTGCACCAAGTGGTGGATTTGCCACTTTGAGCGATGAGGAATGGCAGAAAGAACTGAACATAAATCTATTAGCTGCTGTTAGGTTGGACCGAGGCTTACTGCCTGGGATGATCAAACAAGGCTCTGGTGTGATTATCCATGTCTCTTCAATTCAGAGAAGACTTCCACTTTTTGAAGCTACATTGGCTTATGCGGCTGCAAAAGCAGCGCTAACAACATACAGCAAGGGATTATCAAATGAAGTTGGTCCAAAGGGAATTCGTGTTAACACGGTTGCTCCGGGATTCATTGAGACTTCTGCAGCTCAAGCACTCATCGAGCGTTTAGCCAAACAATCCGGAACTGACATGGAGACTGCACGTCAAGCACTAATGGATTCCCTTGGTGGCATTCCCATTGGTCGTCCGGGACGTCCTGAAGAGGTAGCCGAATTAATTGCATTGCATTTCTGGTTTCTGACAGAGCACAGTCAATCAACGGAAGTGAGTATGTGATTGATGGGGGAACGATTCCAACGGTCTAATTCATTTGCAGATTAATTATATTCATATTTGTGCCAATACCTCCATCGACGAACAATTCGATACCAGTGATAAAACTGCTGTCATCAGATGCAAGGAATGAAACAACTTTCGCGACTTCATCAGGAGTTCCCATCCGTCCTAACGGCACATTGGATATAATACTCTTGATCTGCTCGGTCTCTTTTTCACTTGGAGCTAAACCACTAACAAACCCTCTGAGGCCAGGTGTGTCTATTGGACCTGGACTAATGGCATTGACCCGAATCTTCCTGTGTTTCAGCTCTGCTGCCCAGGAGCGTGTAAATGATCGCACAGCGGCCTTGGTTGCACCATAAACACTGAACCCATCTGCTGCTTTTGATCCTGCGGTTGATGCGTTTAGAACAATCGACCCACCGCCTTGAAATAATGGAAGTGCCTTCTGCACAGTAAAAAGTAGTCCTTTGACGTTGACATTGAATGTTTTTTCAAAATGTGTTTCGGTAATATTCTCCAATGGAGCCACTTCCCCTAGGCCGGCATTGGCGAACAGAATATCAATATAGTTCTTCTGCTTCTTTACTTTAGCATACAACCTATCAAGATCTGCAAGGTTTGAGACATCACCCTGAACACCACTGACGTTGTCTTTGCCAATCTGCTTGACTGCAGCATCAACTTCGCTTTGGCGGCGACCTGTAATGAAAACATATGCACCTTCTGAGACTAACCGCTGTGCCGTGGCAAGGCCTATGCCACTATTTCCGCCAGTGATGACTGCAACTTTTCCGTCAAATCGTTTTGTAATTGATCTGGTTTGAGCCATACAACAGATTAGCAAATTACTCATTTAAAAGATAATAACCAATAACCAATAAGAAACAGGTAATAATAAATAACAAATTAGGGTTACAGCAGAACTAACACTAGTGGTCTTCATAACATTTACAAATATTAAATATCACTTTTCGTTATTATTATTCCTGCTGGATTCATTGTCAATAGTTATCTTTCTCAGCAAGTCCATGTAATTTGATACATTTCTCTGGAAGTTGGACTGGAAATGGAGAAGGATGATACCTCATTCAGATATACTTTGAATTGTTTTATAGGGTATTACATCGTTTTATTAGCAGATTTAGCAATGCGTTGAGTAACAGAGTAATCATAAGCTTGTTTGATCAGTTCCTTCACTACCCCTAATTGTTCTTTTGTTTCTAAAACACATGATACCCATCCTGCTTGTGGAGCGAATTGATGTTCTATAGCCTTTCCAGTTTGGAGGGCTTGTTCTTGTTGAGGCTTAGAGAGTCTAATATCAAGGTGATGCTGCCCATGAAAGTGCACAAAATTTCTTAAACCATAGAAGTAAGCTTCCGCGCTCAGAGAATCAGGTTTCTGTTCTACACTGGGCATTGATCTTATGAAGTTTCTAGCTTCTTCATAGAAACTTGCCATCTACTCTGATCTAAGCATTAAGACTATTAAATATTAATTAATTATTACTTCTCTTTGATCGCTAAATTTATCTGTTCTCCATTATTAAAAACATGATTTCTAAAGTCTGAGGGTTTGCCCCATCGATAGTCATTTTTACGGTCTTTCCATTTAGATCTAATCCGCCCCATATATTGAGAAATTCACCTAATGTGTAATTTCTTTTTACTGAAGATTCGACATGAATAATGCCGCTAGCATCATGGGTATGTAGGGGAGCCATGCCGGACATACCGTCAAACATTGCTTGCATTCCATACTTATCTAAAGAATGGTCTTTCCATAATATATTCAATTCATTTATTTGTGTTTTGATGCTTTTATAACATAATGATTCAATCGCCTTATTTCGGTTTCTTTTTGAGTTCTGTTATTACCATATCGATATATTCCTTTATATCTTTTTCATCTATGGATGAAGAT
>JANWJI010000039.1 GCA_025449515.1 Nitrososphaeraceae archaeon
GGCCTAGTCTCCATCGGGTCTATTACCATATCAATGATTCCTTTCTCGGCAGCTATGTAAGGGTTAGCGAACTTTTCACGAAATTCTCTAGCTAGTTTTTTCTTTACCGACGCGGCGTCAGCAGACTGTTTTAAATCCCTTCTATGTATAATTGTGATTGCAGCCTCAGGTCCCAAGACGGCGATTTCAGCGGTCGGCCACGCGAAGTTTACATCGGCTCTCAGATTTTTACTCCCCATTGCTATGTATGCTCCTCCGTACGCTTTACCTATAATACACGTTATCTTTGGAACTGTTGCTTCACAGTATGCATATAGCAGCTTGCTCCCATGTCGAATTATTCCATTATGTTCCTGATCGGCTCCTGGCAGATAACCCGGAGTATCTACTAAGGTAACAAGTGGGATATTAAAGGCATCACAAAATCTAATGAAACGCGCAGCCTTGTTTGACGAATTTATATCAAGTGCCCCTGCCAAGTACATTGGCTGATTGGCAATTATTCCTACTGACCTCCCGTTCAATCTAGCAAATCCTACAACAATATTTTCCGCGAAAAGCTCGTGAATCTCGAAAAAATCCCCGTTATCAACAATCGAGTTTATCACCTGCTTCATGTCATATTGTTCGTACGGATTTTCCGGAAGAATGTTTAATAAATTTGTATCAAATCTATTTGGCTCATCCGTTGTTTCTACGATCGGAGAAGGCTCTGAATTATTCTGCGGAAGATATGACAATATTTTCTTTATCTTGTCCATGCATTCGTATTCATTTTTCGCCACGAAATGAGCAACGCCAGATTTTGTAGCGTGAGTTATTGCACCACCTAATTCTTCAAATGATACCTCTTGGCTCAAAACCTCTTTAACGACCTCTGGGCCGGTTACAAACATTTGTCCAATATTTTCAACCATTATAACAAAGTCTGTCATCGCAGGGGAGTAAACTGCTCCTCCAGCACATGGCCCTATGCTTGCAGTAATCTGGGGGATCACACCAGAGGCCATAGTGTTCCTAAAAAAAATATCGCCATAACCGTCTAAACTCATAACCCCCTCTTGTATTCTAGCTCCGCCCGAATCAATTATACCAATCAGTGGGGCGCCAGATTTCATAGCATGATCCATTAATTTTGAAATTTTCTTTCCGGCCATCTCGCCTAAAGAACCCCCGAGCACGGTAAAGTCATATACGTATACGAATACCTGGCGGCCATGAACCTCGCCAAATCCCGTTATGACTCCATCTCCGTAATATTTCTTCGAATCAGGATCATCACTACGATGTACGACGTATTTGTCAAGCTCAAGAAATGTCCCTTCGTCCAAAAGTAGGGCGATCCTTTCCCTGGCAGTCAGCTTGCCTTTTGAATGTTGGGCGTCTATCTTCTCTTGACCACCGCCCTCCTCGGCCGACTTTTTCATGTGGTACAACCGCTTTAATTTATCTTCATGCATGGCCGTCCATTTAATGCCAGGAGTTGGATATATAAATTAATTACGCATAAAACTATGGTAGAATGTATATATTTTGCGAATCAAGATTTTACGTATTGAACCTGAGGTCAGCTATATTGGTTCTGGTCTGAATTGGGGTGGTGTAGCGGCATCACCAATTCACCGGTACGAGATAGTAACTTATCAAAAAATACGACTGCTTCAGTAAATTATCAAGATTGCAGCTGTTGCATGTTTAAATTGGAATATGGAACTAACAGATCAGTTTACGTTAGATTAGATTGGTTTATGTTGGGTTAAATTAGATTAAACTATATTAAATTAGATTAAACTATATCAAATTAGATTAAACTATATTAAATTATGCTTTGTTGCACAAATCTGATATTAGTCAACTAACTTTGAAATTTTCGGAATAATCCGTATCTGGCCCATTCGTAATAAGTGTTAAAAGCGTTACAACATAACGAAGTTTCTGAATTATGCAACAAAGCATTAAATTATATTAAACTGGGCAGATCTATCGAAATAGTCTCTATTCATACTACTACCGACAACAATTGCTCTCCAAAAATAGAAAAAAGATTTAATATACAACGCCAGAGCGAAAACCGATGCATAGGTCAAGTATCTGTGCATATGATAACAGCACGTGCATTAGAAAAGTAAATTGCTACTCACGTAGGCCGCTTCTTCCACCCTTCGCTCTACGAAAGTAATTCATACCCATGTTATAATTCTCAAATAATGATTGCATGGTACTCAAGCGATTTGTCAATTCCTCGATCTCTAACCTATTTTTCTCAGCATTTTTTTGCAACTCCTTTAATCTCTTCCTTTCTTTAACCAATAATTCAGCCACAATATACTCGTATTCGCTTGCCATCCAGGATGATGTTTTCTAAGAATCAGATTTATTCTTTGCTACTAATAACAATCGTAATAATAATAAGGTGCTTCCAGCCGTGCATACACATTTACATACATAGATTCTCAGAGTCAGAAATTGACTGAAATGCTTCTTTAGGTTATTGGATATTTAGAGGCAGGATATTGGTAAATAGCACCAGTAGTCATTATCAAGAATTGGACCGATCATTGTCTCAACAAGCTATCAAGATTTTTTTGCAAAAGAGGAAAGAGATCTCTTTTGACAATTTCATTATACCAGTATTGATTATAATGGCTAATGGAAAGGAACAAAAATTCCAAAAATGGTCTTAGTTGGAATTCATATGGTAGCATATCAAGTGCCATTGCCGCCTCATCCAAATAGATCTTGCACTTTCTTATTGTCAACTCAAAGCCTTTTGTTACATCATCAGTGACAAGGGAATAATAGAGTGGCCATGATGGGATCTTTACTGAGCCATTTTTTATTGCATCCTGAATCTCATTTCCGCATCCAACACACTCGCTTGCCTTTGCCATGCCTAGATGGTATACGTCTGCGAGAGGCTTACGGTTAAGCGACATATTACGCGCTGCTGTACCCATAACTGCACGGTATTTTTTATAACATCCGATCATGTGTTCATCGGTAATGGATTCAGGCCTCTTCTTTAGTCGAGTATCGATATATTGTCCAATTCTAGCATCTTTAAAGCCTTCTTCGAACGCTCCCAGTACAGAATCACCCCCTTGAGAGATCTTCTGTCTAGCGACTTCGAGGATGTAAGGATTCATAAGCTTATAATCATCTAGATATTCTAAATCTTCGTCCTTGTCCATAATTCTATCCATTGGCTCGCTTAGATCAATCGCGATAATATGTCCATCGATAACAGAATTTCTAGTATCAGGAGGTAGTCCTTCCTTAAAGTAATCCTCAGCACCATCAAATAGTGCGTGCAGAACAGGAAAGGTCATTATAACAAAGTTAGAGTTGAGAATTCTTTCAACTCTATCCGCAAGGATTTCTGGTCTTGATAACCTTGCCATCGTGTCTACCACTTTTTTTTCTTCTAAAACAAGCTCGGAAGATCCAATTTCATCTGTAAATTTTTTTAGTGTGATGGCAGGATTGGAATCAGAAATAATTTGCCTGTGCAATGATAGTAGAAATCTCTTGGTAAATTCTTGGAATTGTTCTTCAGTCTCCCGATCGTATTTCTTAAACTGCCTATATCCTTTCTCACGTAGCAATGCCTGCTTTATGATATCCTTACCAGCCCTCGTACTCATCAAGGTACTTTTTTTAAATAGAGAGCCATCCTTGGTATTCATGTATACTGCTTTCAGTGGATTGCCTCGTTATTTAAGTTTCATAGTCAATGTTTATCAAATTTGGAAGGGCCGTCCCTATTCCAGTAATGTCCTCGATAAAAAAAATATATGAAAATCGCTAATTTAGCCTAACAAATCAAGATATTATTAAAACTTCAGATCTAGATCTTCTATTTGAAATCTTGAACTTGTGTATAATTTTGTCCCTAGATTTACTATCGTGATGACATGGCAATTCGTTCTTGTTCATTCTTCTTCTTTATGGCATGGCTTGACATATCATTATTTGAAGCCATAACAAGTTCCTTGGAAAGTGCCTCTTCGATTGTTTGAGGATTGGTATAAGTAGATTCTTTGACCCCTTCTGCGATAAATCTTAGTGCAAGGTCGACTCTTCTAAGAGGGGCCACATCGACCGATACGTGATATACAACACCACCATAGACAATCCTAGTCGTGTCCTCATTCGGGGAAGAATTCTCGACTGCCTTGACTAAAATATCCACGGGATTCTTGCCAGTTTCGAGATGGATAATATCCAATGCCGTTTTTACTACGTTAAGAGATTTTGCCTTTTTACCGCCCATCCTGCCAGTATTTTTGGCATACCTTTTACCAAAATGCATCATCTTATTTGCAAGCCTCTCCACTATGTTAATTTCGGCTTTTTTCAATCTCTGATGTTCATGTCTACCAAACGTTACAGGAATTACGACTGCAGGCTGCAAAGATATAACCTTGCGCAGACCCACGTCATTTATCTCGATTTTCTTGGTGTCCCACTTGTTAAATAGAAGAATATTTACTTGTTCTTTACCACTCATATCATATCATCTCCTAGGCTTTTCCTTCTTGCCATACACAAGCTCATTCAGAGAAACACCGTTGACTTTAAAAACTTGCCATCTGACCCCAGGTATATCACCCATGGCCCCGCCCATTGAACCACCTATGCCTTCTAATATTACTTCATCGTGTTCATCAACAAAATTGAGGGCCCCATCTCGAGGTAGAAAAGCAGTGATGGATTTCCCATTCTTGATAAGTTGAACTCGAACACATTTCCTTACCGCCGAGTTGGGCTGCTTGGATTCGATTCCCACCTTTTCCAATACAATACCTCTAGCTTGTGGTGCGCCCTCCAGTGGATTTGCCTTCTTGTCAAGCATCAGCATTCGACGCTTGTAATACTTATTTGCCCATCTGGCACGATTTCTCTTGGAGCGTAAAACACGACCAGCAAATAGCCCTAATGGAGATTTAGACATTCATATATACACCTCATTACTATCACTTGGAGTTTGTTCAGAACTGATAATAAAAACGTTAGATATCTGAAAATAACGTCTTGCTAAGAGTCTTGCTTTCTCTGCATTTCGACCTTCTCTCCCTACCACTATTCCCTTCTTTTTCGCGTCCACGGCCACCACAGCTTGCCTAGTTCCGTCTGTTCGCTCATCGATCCGTATTTGATTTATCATATTATTATTCAATATATTGCCTATAAACTCTGAAACATCATCTGAATATTCGACAAGTTCGACTTTTCTGGCAACAACATTTTGTAGTTGCTTGATGGTAGCTCCACCCTTCCCAATAGCAAGACCCATCTGGTTCTTACTAATTACAAAAATTACCCGATCCATCTTTTCATCCACAACACAGTCCCTGGCCGTAACGCTAGTAACGCTTTGGAACAGTGACATTAGTCGTAGTTCATCAGAAGTAAGCTTAATCTTTTCAGTCATATCTCATATCACAATAATTTATCCTGCGTATTAGCATCAATTGGCAGTTCTTGCTGAATATCAAAGTCCAATTTAAGTCTTCATACTCTACTAAATCATACTGGATTAAATCAAAGGCAATTACTAACGAATCTTTTTTTTGCCGCGTTCGTGATCACTGATGTTCTGATTTTTCTGAGCATCAAGTATTACGTTAATATCTTCTTCCGTTCCACTCTTCAATGCAATTACACTGACTCTAAAAGGCTTGTTACATAGCTTTCCTAGTTGGACAGAATTACCTTCATAATAGCAAATTGGAACGGTGGATTCCCTCGATTTTTCTTCGATTTCCGATCTAGCTGGTAACGGGACAGAATTCGATAGGATTAGCAACTTCGAGGCCTTAATCGAGGGCAACACCTCCTTAAGCCCGCACTTGTATTTACCAGGTGCCACTAGATCTTTGATTACTTTATTGAGTACTTTATTGAGTACTTTCACCATTATTTTCTTCCTCTTTCACCTTCATATAAAGATCCACCATACCTGTCCCAACAGGTACCGTTGCGCCAACAATAACATTTTCCGTCACTCCTTTCAGACTTTCAACTTGGCCCTCTAATGAAGCTTTTGCAATAGTAGGTACTGTGATTTCAAAGGCTGCTCTGGCAAGAACGGATGTTTTTGTACCAGCAATGCCATGTCGGCCAATCTGTTGTAGGTAGCCCTTGGATGTCATGAGATCTGCAACTAGCATGATATGTCGCATGTCTACCTCAAGTCCCTGTTCCTCCAAAGTGTTTGTAATCTCTTTGACGAGAGCAGTTCTTGATGCTTCTATTCCCAAGGTTTGCCATATCTCATATACATTGTTAGTAGTCGACCTAGAGGTATCTATGCCCTCAATTGCTACTACCTTGGCAAGGTTGGATCCGGCTGTTTGTATAACCCACTCGTCATCTTGCTTGACGATAGTAACTCGTTCGATGTCAGGTACGCCCTTAACTCTGTTGCTCAGAAGCTTATTTCTAAGTGTCAGTAGTGTTTGTGCATCAGGATTTCCTGGAACTGTAACCTTGATAAGGTATTTCTTCTCGTTCATCAAGATCTCATATTTCTTCTTCGATCCTTTCAATACTTCATATATTTCCTCCAGTGCACACCCGCGCTCTGTTAGTTTAGCCTCAGAAACGGAAAAGGTAAGAGTCCCATCATAATCTGTATCTGTTTTTTCTATTAGATCGCTAACTCTAGTAAATATTATCTCCCTTGCAACTTCAAGCGCCTTTTCCCTAGAAATTCTATGTTCCTTATCAAGGTAAATGTCCATAGTGGGCGTAACTGGTTTTTTCCTTGCATCTACTAGCTCTATTAATCTGGGAAGACCCAAAGTGACGTTCCGCTCCTTAACTCCGGCAAAGTGAAAGGTTCTAAGAGTCATCTGTGTACCAGGTTCCCCGATAGACTGTGCCGTAACTACGCCAACCGCTTCGCCCGGTTCTGCTCTTGCCTTTTCGATTAAATCCATAGTCTTTTTTAGAACATTTTCGATGCCTTCCAAGCTGAGCGGGTTTTCAGTGATTGTCGTCTCAAGATTCCTCTTCAATCTATCATTCAGATCTTTACCGAATTTTTTTAATATACTCTCAATCTCAGCCTGTGTCGCCTTTTTGCCAGTATCTGCAATCGATGCGCTTTCAATTAACCTTAAAATATTTACAGCTTCACCATGATCGCTTTTTGCTGGATCAATTCCGTCTTCGCCATACAAGTACTGAATTATATTCCCGTGCGGATCGCGAACAGTATGATCATACTCAATTTTTAGGTGCTCTAGAGCGTTAATTAATCTTCTTTGCATGTATCCAGACTGCTGAGTTCTAACTGCAGTGTCGACTAGACCTTCCCTGCCTCCCATGGCATGGAAGAAAAATTCCAGCGGACTCAGGCCATCTCTATAATTTGATTTAACAAACCCTCGCGAGGCAGGATTGGTGTCATTTATCGTAAAGTGTGGCAGAGATCTGTTGTGATACCCCTTGTTAATTCGCTTTCCTCTAATAGACTGTTGGCCCAACGCCGCCGTCATTTGTCCAATATTAAGCGTTGAACCACGTGCGCCTGTGGAAGCCATGATTACACCAGAATTATTATCCGGAAATGCTCTGTCGGCCGTTTTTCCAGCCCTATCTCTTGCTCTTGACAACTCATTTACCACGTATAATTCAAGAGCCTCCTCGGGAGAAAGCCCTCTAGTAAGCGGTAGGGTTCCCTGCTCATACTGCAAGATCAAATCATGAACATTATCATATGCCTTTTGAACTACATCGTTAATTTCCTGTCTTGTTTTATCACTTAACCATAAATCCGAGTACCCATACGTAAAACCTCTATGGGTAATGTACGTCTTGAGCATAATTAGAATAGAATCAAGGAACTTTCGAGCAGCATCATTTCCATAATCCTTTGCTATTCGATGTAGCACACTATCGGGTTCTTCTGCTCCTATTGAAGCCTTATCTATCACCCCACTAACGAGTTCTCCGTTTCTGATTACAACATCTTTCCCTTCACCTTTTGCGGCCTTGTTCCATTTTGATGTGATTATAAAATTGAAATCACGAGGAAAGAATAACGAGAACAGCTGTTTGCCGGTATAGAATTTTTCGCCTGCACTATTTGTCTTGCATTCTGGCAAGGTACCTTTATACCCGCCTATTAAAGCCATGTTTGCAAATTCTTCCCTAGTAAGTATAGTTTGATCAGACGTAAGGATGAATGCCCCAGTAATAAAATCTCTGATTCCACCGATGATAGGCCCCCCGTACCTCGGTGAGATGAGCTGATCCTGGACTCGCATGAGTAATGCTGCCTCTGCTCTGGCTTCCTCACTTTGAGGGACGTGTAGATTCATTTCGTCTCCATCAAAATCCGCATTGTATGGAGGACAAACTGCAGGATGTAACCGAAAGGTCCTATATGGCAAAACTCGCACATAATGAGCCATGATGGACATCCTATGCAGCGACGGCTGCCTGTTAAAAATTACAATATCTCCGTCTGACAGATGTCTCTCAACTAGATAATTACTGGAAAGAGAATCTGCTATTGCATTCCTATCATTTACATAATCAAGTCGAATCTTAACTCCGTCTGGTCTTATGATATAGTTAGCGCCAGGATATATGTTAGGTCCATTAATAACCAATTTCTTTAATCGCTCGAGGTTCCACTGAGATACAGTCTCCGGTATGGTCAGCTTTTTGGCAACATCCACTGGCACGCCTACATTTGAAATGGCGAGATTTGGATCGGGCGATATCACTGTTCGGCTTGAGAAATCTACCCTTTTTCCAGAGAGTGAACCACGGAACCGTCCCTCCTTCCCCTTTAATCTTTGTGTCAGAGTTTTTAAAGGACGTCCCGACCTATGATGAGCTTGAGGGATTCCTGACACTTCGTTGTCAAAATATGTGGTTACATGATACTGTAACAAATCGACCAAATCTTGCACGATTAGTGGAGGCGTTCCAGCCTCTTTGCTTTCCTTGAGCCTTTGATTGACCCTTATAATATCAACGAGCTTATGAGTCAAATCATCTTCTGATCTGATCCCAGTTTCTAGTATTATGGATGGTCTGACAGTCACTGGTGGCACAGGTAGCACTTGTAGCACGAACCACTCTGGTCTGGCCGTTTTGGGATCATATGCAAGGAGAGCCAAGTCTTCATCGGGGATATGGACCAATCTCTCTCTAATAGTAATAGGCAAGAGCCTGTTTTCACCTGCGTCTGTCTTCTCCACGAAGATTGTCGGTTTCGTAAAAACTAAATCATATTGTTCTTTCTGGCAATGAGGACATACTTTGACCTTCTTTGCCTTGTCAATTATTTCGTCTTTAACATTCTCTAAGGTAATCACAGCATATGCGGCCTTTCTATCTCGCAGATCTTTATATTTCGACAATTCGTCAGGAGTTAACTTGATTCTGTTGCAAGATCTACATGTTATTATAAGTAGCTTGTGAATATCATCAACAAAGGCAATATGAAGAACAGGCTCAGCTAGTTCTATGTGTCCAAAGTGACCAGGACACCTGGCAGAAGTATTGCCACAGGTAGCACATTTTTGACCAGGCTCCAAGGTTCCAAGACGATTGTCCATCAATCCGCCCTGGACGGGCATTCCATCTTCATCATATGTCTCTGGGGCCGTAATTTCTGCAACACTAAATTTCCGAACCTCAACTGGAGACCATACGCTGAATCTGATTCCTCCAAGGATTTTCAGGGATTCTTCCATCATACTAGTAGAGCCTCCTGTCGATTCATACCTTTTCCCTCGCTATCAATCTTGGCGCTACGTTCAAACTCATCATCTCCTGAAGAAGCAATTTAAATGCATATGCGATGATTACCGAAGAGATCTTTGCCTTCTCGCCACAAACTCGGCAGACAAATCTCCGCTGCTTTACATCAAAATATGCCAAAAGTCCACAGCGTTCGCAAATATTTACTTCTGCCTTATCAGACTCTTCAAGCAATCTGTCCTTCAACATCATCGATGCACCGTATGCAATGAGACAGTCTCTTTCCATTTCTCCAAACCTGAGCCCACCGCCACGTGCTCTTCCTTCGGTAGGCTGCTTTGTGAGCATTTGAACTTGTCCTCTTGCCCTGCTGTGAATTTTATCTGCAACCATGTGATGTAGCTTTTGATAATATACCACGCCAATGTAAACATCTGCCGGAAACTTTTTTCCGGTTCTACCATCGTACATTATTTCTTTCCCGCTATAATCAAAGCCATACTGTGCCATAACATCTTTAATATCGTCCAATTTTTCACCCAAAAACGCAGATCCATCAACGATTTTCCCTCTCAATGATGCAGCTTTACCGCCCAATGATTCCATAAATTGTCCCACAGTCATTCTTGAAGGAAAGGCATGTGGATTTATCATGATATCCGGCACAACGCCCTCTGCTGTGTAAGGAAGATCTTCTTGACTTACTAGCATTCCTACGACTCCTTTTTGGCCGTGCCTTGAAGCAAATTTGTCTCCTATTTCCGGTATTCTCATGTCTCGTACTCTTATCTTAAACATTTTCCCACCCTCAACTGACTGAGTCATTATCACTGTATCGACAACGCCGTTTTCTGAAGGTCTAACACCAACCGAAGTATCTCTTCTATAAGGTCCTTTCACTTCAAATTCTTTATACTCTTCCATAAATCTCGGAGGGGACGTTCTGCCTATGAGGATGTCACCCCCACTCACAACCGCTTCGTGCATTATCGCACCATCCTGTTCCAACAACCTGTATGCTTTCTCACCTCTATATCCTCTAATATTTGCGTCTGAAAGTGGAAGTTCAAAGTTATCCTTCATTCCGCCAGGATATTGTTTTGCTTCCGCTTCATATACCCGATAAAAGAACGTCCTACCCAGACCTCGATCCACGGATGACTTGTTAAATACAATAGCATCCTCGATATTGTAGCCTTCAAATGGTAGAACTGCTACAATTGCATTCTGTCCTGTAGGCCTCTCATCTAAACCCAACAAATTTATTGCTTTTGTATTTACCATCGGAACCTGAGGATATAACATAAAGTGTTGTCGAACATAGGTACTGGCGTTCATCAAGGGTGTAGAAAATCCCAAGCTCTGTTTTGCCATCGCACTTTCGTATGTATTTCGCGGCGATTGATTATGCTCCGGATAAGGTATAATAGAGGCTCCAACTCCCAGGATTGCAGATGGAAATATTTCGATGTGAGTATGAGATTTGCTCAGTTTCGATACATCGATTGCGATATAACAATTTTCCTCCTCATTAGCATCGACTAGTTCTATGATACCCATATACAGGAGATCAGACCAAGATAGAAATTTCTTGGTGACCTTATCGATAATTTCATTTGTTATAAGTGGAGTACCATCTTTAACGACTGCCAAAGGTCTCAAGACCCTTCCAGCATTGCAACTAATATACATCCGTTTAGTCGCATTTTCGTTAAACGTGGAATAAAAGTAGATACCAACATGGGGATAAATTTTACCAGCTCTCCTCATTGTTCTTAAAGTATGAGCCAACTGTTCACCACCTTCTGCATAGCCAATAAGCTGACCA
Source organism: Nitrososphaeraceae archaeon (assembly GCA_025449515.1). Taxonomy (GTDB): domain Archaea; phylum Thermoproteota; class Nitrososphaeria; order Nitrososphaerales; family Nitrososphaeraceae; genus JARBAU01. Next base: position 11,555 of record JANWJI010000039.1, read on the forward strand.
TCCACGAAAATTCTGGTGCCAATTCTCTTGAGATGTTCCTTGGCCTCATCAATATGTTCTACTCCAAGCTCATATAACTTCTCGACAATCTCTGCTGGGGGAGCACTAACAGAAATAATCGCAGATAGAGCCAAGTTCTTAACTAGACCACAATTTGAACCTTCTGGTGTCTCGGCTGGGCAGATCCTACCGAAATGGGTAGCATGTAGATCTCGGGCTTCGAAATTTGGCTGACTTCTGCTTAAAGGAGACTGAATTCTTCGCAAATGACTGATGGTAGACATATAATTCGTTCGATCCAGTAATTGTGTGACACCCACTCGTCCTCTGCCCCAATTGCCGGTTGCAATAGCATTATTTAGTTTATCAGAAATTATCCCCGGTCTTACGGCCGCCGCTACAGCGTTGATCCCTCGCTTTTGTCCAGATCTTTCCAGTTGATATTTCATATCCCTTATCAAATTTCTAAATGCGGTTCTGAATAAATCTGCCAACATTTGACCAGCAAATTTTATTACCTTATTTCCGTAGTGATCCTTATCATCGGAATCTATCCAACCCATTTTTAATTCAATCAGCTTGCTCGCAGCTTCTCCTAAGAAAAGTGCCTTTTCATGGCGATTATCCGGATTCTTACCCAAATGCGGAAGCAAACCCCAATCAAGAAGGGTTTCTGCCCTTTTTATTTGGAACTCTTCAAGCATTCCAGGAGCAATCCTCTTGCTTATGTATATAATGGCATCTTGGCTAGTTATGACATCACCTGCTTTCTCGAAGGAAGGCTCCAAATCGTCTTGAATAATTTCGTTTAGCGAGACCGCATTTGCAATATCCTTATCTGATTCTAATCCCAATGCTCTAATTAGCGTAACTAGTGGAATATCTACCGGAGAACCTGGGATCTTGGCGACAATAGAACCATCTGGTCTCATGATCAATTCCAGTTTGGCTCTATAGCCAACTATTGAAGAATAGACCTTTGCTTTGTAAAGTAGAGTTCCGGTCGCTTCCTCCACATCTACTATAATTTTATTGTAAGATAGGTCCTCCAATCCAACGATCACACGCTCAGAGCCGTTGATCACAAAATACCCTCCAGGATCTCTTGAATCCTCGCCCATTTCTATCAATTTTGGTTCAGGCAAATTATGTAATATGCAGGCATTTGACTTTACCATAACTGGCATGTCACCTACGTGAATAAACCTCGATTCTAATATCTTACTGTCCTCCACTATGCTAGACTCGAGCATAACTGGAGAGGCATATGTTAAATTACGAAGTCTTGCCTCCATGGGCGCCACATGGGTTATGGAGCCATCGAGCTCCATGATTCTAGGCTGTTGCAGCTTAATCTTACCAAGTTTTATCTTGTATGGATACTCGGCTGTTTCGATTTCAATTTCTCCAACTTCATCAATAATGCTCTGCAAGCCTCGGTCCATAAATTCATTGTAGGAATTCAGGTGCTGACGGGCCACCCCTTCTCGTCTAAGAATATCATTAATTATTGGCCACATATCGAAAAACTCGGTCATTAAATACCTAGCCTTCTACGACGTAGCGGTAATATACACTTTCACCTGCAGTTGGGCTCTTTCTTGTTATTTTTATTATGTCCCCGGGGCGTACTTCAAGGTCTTCAATTCCTTTATCTGTCGTCGTGATATATGGTAGTTGACTAGGCTTTGCGTTAAATTTTCGCAATACCTCTTCTGCCAAATCCTTTGGCAGAATCTCATGCTTTGGTTGATAAACATGATTTGATATCTTTATGACCTTCTTCTCTGAAGACATTATTTTATGTCCCCCCCACACCAAACATAAATGACAAATTCCACGTCAGAAAATTTCCAGCGATCACTATACCACAGGGAGAAAGATAGCACATATAAGTGATATCGATTTTTTACTATTAAATCATAATACGAAATATAAAAAGATGGCATATGATGGCATATGAGGTAATGATCTACTCAATATTTCTCTCGTTTGGATTTGATTAAAATGGTGTCAGCCTCAGAAATTACTAAGATCTTGTGATTTTTTCCATGCTTCTCTATAAGGCGATCTAAGACTTCTTTGCTTCCAGTATATGGATATAGGCCGAGCTTTCCATTCAGATAATATTGCGGGATAGTAGACATAATACCTAGATCGTATTGTGACCGCAACTCTCGTAAGTATACGAGATGTTCCTGACCCTCAACATAGGTCCGACCATCAAGGGCGTCTTGCACTTCAATTCTTCCTTCAACGCAATCACGTAACACGCCGTTTCCTACGCCTTGGATGTTCTCGGCCAATAATACCGCCGAGCCATTTCTCTTTACAAGGTGTATCGAATTCCACAACGAGTTTAGGGAACTCAAAAGAGTGTCATGTGGCCCTTCTTCATTACTTGTGCAAATAATTGCAGAACTACTACTAATCTCTTCAGTCTCAGTTATCGCAGACAAATGGCCGAGTGCGCTGTCAAATGCCTCAATGATGTTGTCATGGAATATAGCTGAAATACCATCAGAGTTTCCTACCACTTCAATAGCTTCAGCCCTCAGTTCACTGAATACTGATAATGCAACTTCTAATGGCGGTCCAGCTATTCCTGGTGCCGGTAAATCCGTGACTCTAGAATTAAATGCTTCTGTCATCTTATCTGGATAAAAATTACGAAGTAGCGTTGTAGGAGCTCCACAATACCCAAATAATGGGTCATGTTTTGTATGAGAGATGATCAAAATTTTTTGAAATTTTTTAGTCATAACGTCAAACGACTCGGAACCAATTCTCTGTATTGAACAGCCCTTATTAGAAATATTAGCGCATAATGCTTCAGCATATTTCGAAAAAGTCTCGATCGATACTTTTGATAAATCTATCGACCTATTCAGATCTAGTATCGTATCAATAACTCGTGCTACCGATTTTGAGCCGTCAGTTGCAAGGATAAGTGTACATTCCATCAGTGCAACTCCACTAAGTTTAGCCCTTACCTGTTCGTCAGTTAGGAGGTCTAGATTTGATGAAATATGCTTTAGAAGATTCTCGAATTTGATATCGAGTACTATATGGGTACCTCCATACTTGAGCCATATTTCAGGCATCAAAAACCTAAGATGTACCCGTTAAAATAAATCTCTTTCCATTCATCACGTAATTAACATTAGTTTTTTTCTTCCTGTTTCGTCGTCTTATGCTTCCCCGGGCAAATATTTAGCGTCGAAATTCAAGTCTGAAATAACGTCTAGGAACATACTGCCTCCTACACAAAAAACGAGTTTAACAAGAGGTACTAAATTGTTTAAAGAAAAGACAAAAAATAGAATATAATCTTACTCTAGTCTGACATTTCCCAATCTGGCTGATATTTTTTGCATCTATTTTCTATGAGTTCCAAAAATAGTAAGCGAATGCTAACATTCTTTTCGTACGAATCCGCACAAAAGGCCAACTATCATTAGCTTTCGTAAATCATTAAATTCTTCTCTTCCAACAAAGTATGCAGATTATGTACTGCTCTATAAACTTCGCTCTCCTTTTTTGCGCCTGTACAGACTAACTTTCCACTAGCAAATAGCAGGATTACAGTCTTTGGATCTAACATCCTATGTATCAAGCCAGGAAACTGTTCCGGTTCATACATACTTCTTGGAAGTACTCTGGCAGCTAGTTCTAAGTGAATTTTTCCACCCAGACTCGCAGATGCTACTATATTCTGGATCTCTATTTGCGGCTCGTGCTCTATAGGGATCCCCCCTTTCTTTAATTTTTGGACTACATTTTTCACTGCCTTTATAGCCTGGTCTTCTGACTTCGCACCGGTGCACACCATCTTCCCAGAACTGAAAATTAGTGTAGCTGTTTTGGGCGATTTCAATCTGAATACTAATCCTGGAAATTGATCAGGGTGATACTCAACGTCTGGAAAAATCTGAGTTATTAGATTTAGGTTTACGGTTTGATTCACAGTAGCTGAAGCTACGACATTTTCGATGCTGACAATGGGCTTGGTCTGTGGCATAATATAAGTGGGGTTTATATATATGCACTATATATACTGTTTATAATATCATTATAGTAGATTTTAAGATAAATTTAGAAATCACCTTATTAATTGCTAAGAGAAAGACTGTGTAATCTAAAGGCAAGTTAGTAGATTATTTCCCTATCCGATAATTGTTACTGGTCAGACTAAACACAACATCGAGTTTGTGCTAGTGTATTATCTAACGCCCTAGGTGAAGCTTATTTTAAGTGAAAGATCCATTGGTCATCACGCTGAGATACGCTACATGACTCTTGCCAAAAGTCTAAGCTCATTTGACGTGTCTACACTAGTTCTTATCCGGGCTTTGCACCTTATTCAGGCATAAATATAATGTGAGCTCAGTTTCAAAATTTTCTTATTCGTCAAAAAGGAGCATTGTCTAAAACCATGCTGTAGAGCATTCTTTATCATAAAAAGCTGTATAACAAACAGCGATTGAAGTAACATGCTAAGATAATTCTGACTCGAATAACCAAAATCAAGTGAGCTAAAATTCAATCTGTTCGAATCACCGTGAAGTAAGCTGCTTCTTGGAGAATTACTTGTATTACCAAGTATTATTATTCGATCTGTTTTCGTTACTCCAAATATTGGTGCATGAAAAAACTCGTCAATAGTATAGGCATACGATCTTATTCCCAGAATTTCATTTGCCTTCAATGCCCCATATAGAGCAATTGGGAACAACAGACCGCTGCCCAAAATTATGTACGAACTAAATTTTTGTGCTTTAAGTAGGCTATCGCTCATCCTATCTGCACCTTCAAAGAGGCAGGTAAGGTCTGGAAGGCGATTGACTTTCTTAACAAGCGAAAGACATACGAGGAGAGAAGCACCAAATCCTATCGAACCAGACGTAGTTATGCCCGTAGTACGATACTTAAGCTCAATCAAATCATCACACAACCTGGCTAATTTGCTTCTCGGATCCCTAGTTATGGCTACTGTTCTCACATCTTTCTTTTTTGCGATCCTTGCAGCAAGAATATTATCTAAAGTGTTACCAGATATCGATATGAAATATGCGGTCTTGTCATTTAGAATATCAGGATTGGTCAGTATGTCTGTAGGATAGCAAGATTGGGCTCTATGGTTGGAAGCATACTGTGCAACAAGCGCTGCGGCATGAGAATCTCCAGATCCAATAAACAGTGAATTTTCAGGATTATCTGGCGGCTTGAGATTCAGATAGGTAAGATCTTCCAATTGATATCTTACCTCAATATACATCGCAAGAAGCGAATCCATATGAAGAATAATTTGGTCTCCGTTTTATGATTTTTATGGTACTTTGGCAGATTTAATATGTCCACCTTGAAAATTCATTGCGCCAATTACGCATGAACCACCATAATGAGACAAGAATATTTAGTACCGAATTCGTTAATGTATTATGGTCAATTATTATCAAATCCTACAGGTTAACCCTTCTGCAACATTGATTGAGATAAAGCAATCCTTTCGCACTCTAGCATTGAAATATCATCCTGACAAGAATAAGAATTCTGAGAGTTCAAAGGAGAAATTTATGCAAATTATAGAGGCTTATGAAGTACTTTCTGACCAGTATGCAAGAAAGAGATATGATTATGTTAACTCCCAAAATACATCTAGCCAAGTTGGCCGGGAAAGATGGGTACCATCAGCAGACTTCCGTAAGATCTATAGCTACTCGGAAATAAAAAAACAATATACAAATGATGCAATAACGGGTGGAATGTGGGATATAAGCGAAGGAACAAGTATGGGAATGTGGAAGGCCACAATGATTCTATTTGGAGGCCTTGCCGCAATGGTGACAATCATTATCATGTTTCGTTGATGCCAGAAATATTAAGCTTTGAATTAATTTAGGTACATGAGATTGCAGAACGTATATGGTTTATTCAGCGTGTCTAAAATTTGAAGTGTGTTGCTCAGATGCATACAGCTAGATACAAGTGTGATTAGAGTCAATCTGTCCCTTTAATTTCGAGATTTGTGCTCAAAAGGATTAAAAGAGGTAATATGAAACTGTATTTGATTTGCGCGTAATCGCCATTGGAAGTCGCGTTTTTGTGACTAGTTTTCAACTAGCTGGTGTAGAAGGAATAAAAATATCTTCTTCTGCTCAGATATTGAGTGAAATTAACAAATTACGGTCGTCTGAGGACGTGGGCCTCATTCTTCTGAGTGATGACATGGCAAAAGAGATTCGCTTTCAGCTGACTGACATAAGATCAAAAAAACCTATACCTTTAATCTTTGAACTTCCTGCTCCTGGGAGCACAAAAGAAAGTATCGATTACAGAGCGTTACTTAAGCAAATTCTGGGTGTCTAGTTGAATTTAGATGATTTTGTTATGCAATTCTCATTATCAGCTTGGAAGTCTCATGTCAGCTGTTTTTCTCCCGAATATGAGGTAGGCTGTATGTCCAACCATCCTCATCGAGGGTCTTGTCATTCCCTCCCTCGCTTCAATGGTTCTTATAAAAACTTCGCTGCAATCGATATCTACGAACCCGTTATTGAGTGCTATGGCAGTTTTTTCCACTTGATTGATCGTAGGACAGATCGCTACAATGGATCCACTTTCTTTTAGTGCCTTATAGACCTGCACAACTATGGTCCACGGATCCCCCAGGTCAACTATTGCTACGTCAAAATTCTTTTCTTCGATTCCATGATGGGCGTCAACCTCGTTTAGGGTCACAAATTCTGACATACCGGCCTTGCCTAGATTTCGACTTGCTATACTTATTGACTCATGATTAATATCGTAGGAGTGGATATGACCCGTTGGTTTAACTATACTAGCAAGGAACGTGGTTATAGCACCGCTTCCAGTGCCAATCTCAAGAATCTGCGATCCATTAGCTATTCCGGCTCTTACGACAATATATCCAAGATCTTTAGGATACACAATTTGCGTTCGCCGTTCTGATTTCATTATAAAATCGTGAACCGTCGGCTTTACAAGATAGATGACTTTGCCTAGGGGAGTCTGAAAAGATGATCCATAGTCCATTCCAATAATAGATGGTATATCTATTACTCCTAGATGGGTATGCAGTTTCTTTTCTGACGTTACCTTAACCAGCCATTTCTTAGTTCGATTATGAAATAATAGCACATAGGAGCCTTCTTCGATACTCATACATGGTACTCGAAGACGTTTAAGATGATAAAAATCTTCGTTCTTCTATCGAATTTTGTCAATGAATATTTAGAATCTAGGTATCGGACTGTTAGGTTAATCATGGAATCTCAAGCATGGAATGTGCTCCAGAAAGCCAAGAGGTTCGACGAAACTAATCGTGAGACCTTTAATAATGGAACTAAATTATATTTACAAACTCGGGAAAATGCCGACCTATTCAACACATAGTTAGTGATTAGCGACTACCTTAGCGGCTTTAGAGGAGCCCCTTGTCAATTGAATATATAGTAAAGGGACAATCTTGTGGTTATGTAAGTTCATTTAATGTAACGTATACGAGCCATGGAATTTGCATGAGGCGAACTAAACCATGACGTCTTTGTAAATATAAGTGGTTATTTGGTACGTCAGGCTACAAGATTCGTGCTCATGAAAAACAATTCACAAATTTTGAATCTATCAGTATTATCCATTTTACAAACAATTCGAATTAGGAGTAGAGAAAATACCACTTTTTGACCTTCCAAGGTTTGATGGCATCCATCATAAGGTAATTTGCATTCTAGTCTGATCACACATTTACGTAGGTCCTGCTCCTGACTTTACCCGCCAGTTAATCTAATAAATCTATTTTCTCTGTCGGTATGTTTTACAGCAATTGCGGCATAATCTAAATTTGCTAGTGCTAGGGTAGCTGATTTTCTCACTTCTTCATTGGTGTCACTAAGCGCTCCATTCAAAACATCTCTGGCCTTTTCAGATCCAATAACTCCTAACGCAATGGCTGCTTCATGCCTCACGAAAAAACTGGCATCCGTTTTAACTGCATCGGCAAGGGCTTCGATTGCACTAGAAAAACCAAGTTGTCCCAATGAGAACGCTGCTTCATGTCTGACCAGCGGCTCCACGTCAGTTCTGAGAACTGTACTAATTTCCTTAACTACTGATTCGGTTGAAATATCCGCCAATATGCAAACAGCCCTCGTCCGAATTACCATGTCCTGATGATTTAGTAGCAGAATAAAGTAGTTTTCATTCCGGTTCTCATATTGTCGTTCCATCTCTTCTAGTGTACTCATTCTGTTATCCGGCAGTTCGGTTGAGTTAATAGTATCCATAAGATTTGTCTAGGTCAAGATAAACACTTATTTTTTTGTTGTGGCATACTTCGTTCGAATAAGCTCGACGATTTAATAAGGGCCAAAATTAGATACTATAAGAATGAGGATAAGATATTGGAGACTAGGCATATCAGAAGTTTTAAAAGCCAAATATCCAGTTGACAAAGTAAATCATTGGGAAATTAAATGCATGTTGGGTGAGTACCAACACTTTGGAGTATTCTGGTACAAATACGGTACTCCATTTGACAAGGAACCTATCCCCGGAATATGCCTATATTACAATGAGATTCCACATACGACTGTAGAGGAAATCGTTCAATTGTTACATGAGAATTTTGGAGGAAATATTCAATATCGACAAACAAGGGTTTTCTTACGCGGATCAATGGAATTTGCAGCAGCAGACCAAGTCGGCATGTTGGCAAATCAACTGAGCCTGAAATTCAACTCTCCAGCTGAAATCAGTATTGAATTTGAAAGGATAACCGAGGAAGAAAAGCTGCAGGAATCTCTGAGTCTTCCGGCCTCTAAGGCATTACCAATTGTAGGTCCTGATTAGTATTAGACTTTAGAAGATCCAAATAATGTAAAGTATTATGGAATTCTTATATAGATTGTCCGTAAATCCGGGCTCCAATGAATCCGAAACGTGGCTTTTACTTGATTTGCAATATTGATATAGGCGGAAACAGAAGGTGAGGTGGATCAATGGAGAATATATCGTTAAATGAAGCTATTCTTCTATTGCAGAATTCGAGAGTCGCAGATTTTAACCTTTGGCGATTTAATAATTTGACTGTAAAAATCGATTTAAGTGGTAGGGACTTTTCTGACAAAGATCTGTCCGGTGCTTGTCTGAACGGAGCATTATGCATGGGTTCAAATTTTTCTGATAGCAAGCTATCTCGCATAAACCTAGTTCAAGCAGATCTAACAGATGCCAATCTCACAAGAGCAGATCTGACCGGAGCGTTGCTAATGCTAGCCGAGATGGATCGATGTATCCTAATTGATGCAAATTTGACGGCAACTAATTTAATGGGCGCAAGACTGAGTAACGCCAACCTATCTGGCAGCAGGATGATACGGACAGTCTTGATAGAAGCAGATCTTAAGAATACTAATATAAGTGTAGAAGGAAAGAGCCAAGCATATACCAGATATGCAAAGTTCTAATGGAAATCTGCCCTAGAAGTCATATTCGCAAAACCACACACTGTTTTTAGTTATTCCTCATTTTAATCAGTATCAAAGTTTCAATTCAATTTAATGAATTTGGTATTGTAAATTCTATATGGCTTATAAAGACGATCCTATCAAAGTTCGCCAAGTCCTTCCAAGTTCGCAAAAATGGCAGATTAGGTTAATGTGATAGCTAGTTGTTGTACTTACACAGATAGGTTACATTTTTGATTACCTACATGGGTTACACTTTGCTGCTTGTTATTATGCGTACTGTGGATGTAATTAATTCTTTGTAGAAACATCTCTGATAGAGTAAGACCATTAATCCGTCCGTGTTCTCTAGTTTTGTTGTAGGCTTTTACAAAGATATCATATCTTGGTTTACCATCGTCTATGTTTGGCATATCCTCAACTGCTAGAAACTCATCTTTCACTATCTTGTTATATGCTTCCACTTTACCCTGAAGCTGCGGATAGCGATTTGGTATTCGTTTATCCTTTATCTGATTGTGTACGAGGAAATGTCTGAATATGTTAGATGTAAACTGCTTTCCATTATCATGCATTACTCTATTAGGTTTGCCGTTGATCACTATCCAATCCTCTAATACATTAAGAACATCTACTGACCTCTTCCTTTCAGACCATCTGCTAGCTGCTTTTCTTGAACAGTCGTCTAGGCAGCTAATGATCTAATTCCTTTGACTAGAATTACTCAGATAGAAAAGGCCAAGGATATCCATCTGTACCATCTCATTTGGATGCTTCATGACAAACCGTTTGTAAGTTCCTGTTTTGGCCTTACACTTGAGGATATTAAGACAATGTCTCTTTAGTATCTTGTATATAGTTCGAGTGCTTAACGAGATTCCAATAACCTTTCTCAATCTAAACTTGATCCTATTACTACATCCAAACCTTTTGGTTAATCGTAGATCAGTATTGTCTCTTCTAGTTCTGAGGTTACCTTCTTGTACTTGATATTATGAGGCCTTCTTGAGCTATCTGATAAACCTTCTATCCCTTTCTGTTTGTATCTGTTATTCCATTTGTAGTAAGTCTTTCTGAATACACCATATCTTTTACAAATATTGCTTATGGTGTCACCAGTCCATTCTTTTTCGTGTATTAGATTAAACCTTCTGTTGATTTCTATATGGATTCACTTCCTGACAGGAGTGTAACCCATATTTGTAAGCTAAATTGTCACCTATGTTAGGAAGTACAACAGCTAGTAATTGTTTTTCATGGGTAGCAAGAGTGATTCACCTACTTAGATCAAGCCTGAAAAAATGGCGACAAAAAATACTGTGA
>JANWJI010000040.1 GCA_025449515.1 Nitrososphaeraceae archaeon
TAGCTAGAGGCCAAAAAAGCATGAGTGAATATGATATTGACGAATAAGGGTTTTACTTGTAAAAGATTTGTCACAGTTGATAAACGAACAGCTTTGGACAAATTCAGATTGTCATAGTAATGGTCAAAAAAGTGTTAATATTTGATAGAATACTAATATAATGAAATCTCTTTTTGGCATCTTAATTATACGTTGCCGACTAATAACTGTTCTCTAGTCAACTTAACAGGCAATACTTTTCCTGCCCTCGCTTTATAATCCGGCCTACCAATTCCGATTGCAATCATTGAATTCTTATTTTCTGCATGTGGAGAGAAAAATTCGGTTACTGCCTCGTCAAAAAATGTTGATCCTGATGCTCCTATACCTTGAGCATATGCTGACAGATATATTTTTCCAGCTATCACTCCAGCTTCAAATTGTGCTGCTCTATATCCTCTATTCCCCAAAACGTCAAGTATATTTTTTAAGTTGCACATCAGAAATAGAACTGCACTAGCATCGCTAAAAAGGGATTGACCTAGACAAAGATATCCCGACATCTCTCTTGACACATGTCTTTTTAGTACTTCCAAACTATTCAATTTACTATTAAAAAAATATCCTCCTCGTGGTAAGTTATCTATCCCATTAGCTATTAAATAGATGTCTATTAATGTGTCTCCCTTTCTAAGAAAATCCATAGGCGTTCCTGTAGTTACACACGATAGTATGACAGATAAAATAGAGAATGGAATAGAAGCCACAGTAAACCTACGTGTTGAACCTCTTCTTAATATGGTTTCACCTAAACTTGATACACTACAATTAGGCGATATGAGTTCCTTAAATGATGAATGTTCACTGAAAATCTTGATAGTATTATATGATGACTCATGTTTCGTATCCGATGATTTCCCTACAGTTTCGTCTGTATCGTGGTCATAACTGTCAACCCATTCCTTTACTTCATTTTCGTTGTCTAGTTTAGAGGCTTGATGTAGTCTCCAAATTTCAAAATAATCTATTTCCCCACTTTTTGATAATGGAACGACTTTTAAGACAGGCAAATTAGGAATATGCTGTATTTCTTCCACTTTTTTGGTATCTCTAATTTCAACTTTCTCTAATGATGACCTTGTGTTAATGGCAGCCATCACTATTGCTGCTTCTTTTTGTTTTTCCAATCGAAGAAGATTATTGAGTGTATCATCTACAAACCCCATTACCAATTCCGCAGAAAGCTTCATCGAAGTAGTTATTGCAAGAAGATTTGCAGCTATTACACCAGAATCCCAATACCAATGACGATAAGACCTTGCTTGATATTTCCATGCGTTTCTCCAAGCGAACGATGTAAATATAATGGCAATTTGAGAATTTAAAATGTTTGAATTATTTCCAGTAGCTGCAGACAATTGAGTCAGATAATCACCACTACGAATTTCCGTGAGGTTAAATTCTGCAGGACAAAAATGGTATACTCCTGCTTTTAAATTTGGTGACAGATCTCGACAAACAATATACAATTCTATAGGATAAAGTGCACCAGTAGCCGAAGCTGCACGCATATAGTAAGTTCCATAATTATATCTCATCTCTCGAGTAATTCCGGCCGAAAAAAATAGGATTTCTGACAAGTCTTTTAAAGTTATATTATTATTACGAAACATATTTGAGTCGATTGTAATTCCAGAATTGTGATTGTAATATCTATTGCAAATAGATGTAATGGCATCCATGGTTGGAATAGGAAAATCTGTTGGAAGATTATATGTAGATAAATTAACAGTGTACACTTTAAAAGGCATCGGACGATTATTCCAATCTAAGTGATGCCTTGAAGTCATTAGACTAATTTCGGAATGATTCGTTGTCTCATGATAATTAGTAGCATACGAAATGTCTTTGTTCATAATCCCACTATACATAATTCAATATATATTGAGTCTGATTGATCTTTTTATCCACATATATTAATTTGACTACTAATTTCAAATCGATTATTGCAATATGAATATCCGTTACAAATGACTTTACGTCATTATGGTCTCATCCTTGTTTCGTCGATTGTACAGCAATTTGGAGTAACCACGTTTCATCTGCTTTCTATACCAACCATGTGTTCTCCATATCGGTACGTGTTCATATCGAGCTGGGATTACACTTAATGCATGCAAGCCATCCCTTACTAAAAGATGATTATCTTCACTATCATATCCCTTATCAGCTGTAACTACAGATAATGGAAGTATATCTGACGTCCTTGTTATAATTGGCTTGAAATCTACATTATCATGTCTTGTAGGAGCTCTCCTTATCTTAATTGTACATATGATTTGTTGTAATGCATCGGCTCCAATAGATAATTTCGCATATTTTCTTCTCTTCTCAATTCTGTTCGTTCAGTATAATACTGTGAAGCATGAGTTATCTTTCTTAAATCCAGTCGAATCTATCTATTCCTGCAAAGATATGCTTGGTACCGCTAATCACAATGAAGGACGAAATTATCTTCTCAAGCAATGAATTGTTGATTTTGTCTGCAAATAAACTTCTGCAACGTTGTAAAATGAGGAATACGTGATAATCCTAAAAATAATCTAAGGTAATAGGCTTCGATTAACCACTCGACAAACATCCTATTATAACTCTTACCTTCGTACTGTCTTATTGTGAGCAATATCAAATGCTGCCACATCGTAAAGACATGGTTGCTCTTTCTGTGAAGAAATAAGGGTATCCTTGAATTTCTCAAAACACGATACATGGTATTTGTTAACCTAACATATCTTGATTCTTTCAACATCCATATTGGATTATGCTCCTACAAAGCTCTAACCGTATTTAAAACATGGTTTCTACAGAGCCTATTTAATGAATCTCTATAATAAAAGGTGTACAATTGGTGTTTTTTTAACCATAAATAAACATGCTTTTTATAGGAATTCCTATATTTCATGTCTTTATGTTATCTTCAAATTATGCACAAAGAGATTATCAGAATGAAGAGGAAGCAGAACATAATAGTGATGTTGAATGTTCTCTATGTAATAGTACCTTAACTATTTTTGATGCAGAGGCCGGAGAAATTGTTTGTAGTAACTGCGGCGTAGTAATACAAGATAACATCGAGTCATTAGAAAAAGAATGGCGCGCATATACAGCTGAAGCATTAAGGGGTAAAGAGAGAAGTGGAATGCCTACTTCACTTGCTATTCATGATAGAGGTTTATCCACTTACATTTCTGATTCACATGTGGATGCAGCAGGTGCTATCATAAGTCCAGAACAGATGAGCAAAATACGTAGATTACAGAAATGGAATAAAATTTCTAACTTTAACAGCAGGGCCTATACAAGAAACCTAAAAAATGCATTTGCGTTATTGTCAAGAATTAAAGATAAACTTTCTCTAACTGATGCAGTAACAGAAAAGGCAGCATATTACTATCGTAAAGCTCTTACTAAAAAACTGATTAAAGGAAGATCAATAGAAGCTATGATTGTTGCTTGTATTTATGCAGCTTGCAGAGAACTTAGTATATTAAGAACTCTTGAAGAGATAGCTAAAGCTGCAAATACTGATAAGGTATTTGCAGGTAAGTGTTATCGTCTACTTTTGAGACATCTTAAGATCCAAAATCTGCCTTTAGTGGATTGTGGTAACTATTTGTCAAGAACAGCAAATAATGCAAACGTCTCCGAGAAGTCATATAGAAAGGCTCTTGAAATGTTGAGCATGGTGAAAAAAGACCCCATATCTTTTGGAAAGGATCCTAATGCATTAGCAGTCGCTGTATTATACGCCGCCTGTATCAGAGAAGGAGAAAAAGTAAGTCAAGGAGGCATGGCACTAGCCGGAAATACGAGTGTAGTAAGTCTAAGAAAAAGATTTGCAGATGTAATCAAGATCTTCTCTTAATTTTATTTATGATTTGATAATAAAAATAAGAGTAATGTCACTTAGCAATCCCTGACTAATATCACAAGTAAAAGCACTTTTGAGGTCGAATAGGTCGCATAATTCGAATAAGGATCGAAATGGTTTTAATTCAATTTTGATTGAATACTCCTAGATAAATAATAGTATGCGTGCCTTTATTGCGTTAGATATATCTAATACATCTCTGCTTAATCGGTTGCAAAATGAGTTAGTTACTGAAAATCAATGGAATAAGCAAATAATCAGACCAGTGAGAAATGATAACTTCCATTTTACCATCATTTTCTTGGGGGAGATAGATTCAAAAAATATTGAGAATATCAGAACTGGATTATTAGACTTACACTTCAAACCTATTAATATAACATACGTAAACATCGGAGTATTTCCAAATTTGTATTCTCCTAGAGTTGTATGGGTAGGTGTGGATAAAACAGGCGGACAACAGCTTATTAGTCTTAGTGACAGGATAATATCAAGAATATTGGATATCGGTTTTAAATCAGATAAAGAGTTTATGCCACATTTGACATTGTTTCGAATTAGAACCAGAAGATTGGATCTAAAAAATATACTGTCAAAGTATAATGGACACACATTTGGATCTGACATCATTACAAGATTGCAATTAAAACGAAGTATTGTTGGTCAGTATGGCTCAATTTATTCAAATATCTTTACAGTAGATGCAACAAAATGGACATAAATACTATACTAAATAAGGCACTACAATATTGTGAACCATCATTAGCAGAAGTAAAAAGAATATCTAGAATAGCTAATGAGGCAAGAGATCTTGTTAGCAATTATCGATCCTCAAAAATAATCGAAGCGACATTTGGTGGGTCATTTGCAAAGGGAACGTGGTTAAAGGGAGATACGGACATAGATATTTTCGTAAAAATTGATGAATCAGTTGATACTGAAGAATTTGAAAGTTTGGGCAAACGAATAGGCATAGAATCTTTACGAAGATACCGACCGTATATGCGATATTCTGATCATCCGTACGTTGAAGCTTTCATTAAAGGGGTCAGGATTAATGTTGTACCTTGTTATAATGTAAAGATGGGAAACTGGAAAAGTGCTGCTGACAGATCTCCATTCCATACAGAATATGTTAAAGACAATCTAAATAATGAAATGATAAGACATATTAGACTTTTGAAAAGAATGCTCAAATCTATCAATGTATATGGAGCAGAAATCGCGACGAATGGTTTTAGTGGATATGTCATTGAAGTGCTAATTTTAAAATATTGTTCACTTCCATCATTGTTACAAGCTATATCTGATATTAAGAAAGAAGGGAATGTATTTTCCATTAATAGCGTGGATGAAGATGTGATAAAGACCTTCGCAAGTCCTCTTGTTATAATTGATCCGGTGGATCCTAGAAGAAACCTAGGAGCAGCAATTTCTAACGAGAGTGTTGGAAAATTTGTACTTGCTGCTAGAAGATTTTTGCAGAAACCATCTTTAGATTTTTTCATAAAAGGAAAAAGATATGCCAGACCTCACGAGGAGATTTATCCAAATTTATTGGTGATAGAATTTGGGCACAATCCGAGAAGTCCAGATATTATTTGGGGTCAATTAAAGAGAAGTCTTGACGCTTTGTCCAAACAGTTAGAACTTGTCGGTTTTAAAGTAATAAAGAGTACTTGTATTACAGATGAAAAAAAATCTGCTGCATTTATATTCTTATTAGACTCCATTTTCTTGTCGCCATACACTGAGAAGATAGGTCCAGAGGTTTTTAGAAAAAAAGAAACTATCGATTTTATTTCAAAGAATAGTAAAATAGGTAATCTTATATGGATCAATAAACAGATGAGAGTAACAGCGTTAATTAAAAGAAATGTAATAAGCGCAAAAGACTATATAAAAATACTGGTTTCTAAAAAAATTGAAAGCACCGGAATTAGCAGTGGATTAAAAGAAGATGTTCAACATACACCACGTGTGTATACTGCTAATGAATTTAGATTAAACGGAATAATAAAGGAAGCAATTAATGCACTTACCACTACAGAAAGACTTACATTCTAATAAAATTAGCATAACTCCGTCAGAACTAGCTACAATTATTTGTTATCCTAATTTTAGCATTGAAGATTATACTATCCGTTTGAATGAAATACACTCCCTTGGGATTAATACCATCTTATTTGGTGGAAGAACGAAAATCGGTAGAATGAATATTGTAGGTAAAGGTTGTGTGGGTCTTGTAGTCAAGGTAAAAATAGAAGATAAGATCTATGCTTGCAAGATAAGAAGAACCGATGCTGACAGAAAAGATATGAGAAGAGAAGTATTATTACATACGATTGCAAATTCGATTGGAATTGGCCCTAGTTTATTTGCACATACCGAGAATTTTATTATTATGGAATTTATAGATGGCTTAACTATAATAGATTGGATTCGACAACAACAGAATCTTTCCACATATAAAGTTCGTGACATTGTTGTTACTGTCTTAAAGAAGTGTTATGATCTCGATAAAATACATTTGGATCATGGAGAGCTGAGTCGTCTTGATCGTCATGTACTAATTTCCGAACATAATAATGTGAATATTATTGATTTTGAGAGCTCTAGTAATCTCAGAAAGATATCTAACGTAACCTCCGCAACTCAGGCATTATTACTTAATGGTGTGATTGCCAGACGAATAAATGGTCTACTAAACATACCAAAAAATGAAATTATTCAAATATTGAGATTGTATAAACAAAAACCAACAAGCTATAACTTTGATCGTCTTATTCAAATTGTTCGAATGGCCTAGCTGTTAGATATAGTTAAGCGTAATGAATGATGTCGAAACTAATGTATTCAATACTTTCAGAAATTGAGAAATGATACACTTTATTATGTCAATCCATACCACCGCATCATTTTTAACTTGTTACATCTGCATTATGTATTCAATAAAAAAAGAAATAATGCTAAACATCAGAAAATTATTGATTATCATTTAAAATATATAATAATTAATTAATCTAGCTCTATATTTAAATAAGTTATAATAATTACTAAGTTATACTGAATGGATCAACACTCATTTCATAACAATGACCTTTAATTCTAATAATGAGAAAATGTATAAGATTTCATATATTTTATAATATATTTTGTGTTTTTAAATAGAGTACTTATTTAATTGATATATCGAAGGAAAGTTTAGTAATAAGTACGTATTTACAAATATGTAATAATGATATTGGATTTTATTATAACAGCTCTATTCGAGGTTCTAAATATTGCTTATAAATGGATTGATAATAATCTAATTACTTACTTCATAAACTTTAGTAAGGGATTTGAATACGCTTTAATTATTCTGTCCACTATCTTGTTCTTATTAATTAGTGTATCTATAGCCTTAAGGAATGCCAAAAAATTGCCCAAATCTTATGCGATCGAAGTCGTAGATTTGCACGATAAAAAGATCGCAATTGATGGTATTAGATGTACATTCTCAACCCATGACGTAGCAGAGAGCTATGTTCGTCAATATCGCGAAATCTTTAAACATTACAAGTTCAAAGTAGTGGGAAATAGAAATAGCTAGTTATATAGTGACAAAAATTATAAAATACATAGGCTTCTTATTACAATAAATTATTCAAAATATCACTCGTACATAAGGATTATGATGAGTAAGCATCGCTATTCTTTCAGACAATCATTTTATACACCGCTTCTTTTTTATCTCGCTTAATCATTTGCATTATCATGGAAGCATATTGCGTTAAATGCAAGTCAAAAAGGTCAATGAATGATGAGAAAAAGATCACGATGAAAAACGGCAAGCCTGCAACACAGGGAATTTGTACTGTCTGTGGAACAAAAATGTTCAAGATAGGTAAGTGATCCCTCTCATTTTTTATTGTTTATATAATTATCTGTATTGAGATATATATTTAGAATAATTAGATTAAATAATCTGTTTTATTCAAATATAAATCAGTACTTAATCATACATCTTTAATCAACCAATTTTTGCATATAACTACTTAACTATTTAATTATACTCATATATGAGTATAATTCCATTCTGGATATTATAGCACATTTTTTTGCAGATTGGATACATTTTCCGGAAATCTTATAATTCATAAGAAGAAATAATTTTGTAATATCCTTTTATATAACATATAATATATATCAAAGATTCATACTATCTCCAGCCCAAATAAAAGTTATAGGCTAAAAAAAAGGTAATTTGTATTGAAAAACAAAAATAATAGGAATTAAAGGTCTACAACGACGAAATTAGCCGTTATTACAATCAATTAGAATAATAAACATTAATACCTGATGAAAATGATACTGCGCTTATATATAGAATGACTCTCAAAGGTAAGAAACCCTATATCATTAGATAATCTATTCATTTTAAAGAATTTTGTAAATGATAAATGCAATCTTATATGACACTTATTTTCCCGCTAACATATGCGTTGATATAAACGATTCAAGCCTGAAATTACTGTAATTCTATCCATGTATGATTCGCCATGAATGTTGAGTAACTTCATTGTCGTCATCATGGTAGAGTATAAAATACATTGAAAGATATAACGTACATCAAGTTACCACGCAAAAGTATGTTAAATCCATTTTCTTTTGTGAATGTCTTATAAAGTGATAATGTGGATTTACAAGAATGTGACTTATAATTGATTATGATAGCATGTTTTACATATTATAAAAGATATAATTGAAAACCATATTTATGTTATTACTCTAATACGCGACTATTCATAATAACAATAATAACTGGTTCGATACTTAATGATGACGCATTATAATATATATTATTGCAATTGGATATGATATTTGTCGAGGAATGGTATTTTATCATGCATTCCATAAACATCCAAAAATTGAAAAACCTTCCTATTTACATAATAAATGCGCAGAGACCAAAATAGCAGCAGAGAAGCATATCGATAGAACGTTTTTAAAATAATAATGTATATATTGTTTCAAATATTCACACTTATCAATGAGTGTATCCAAACAAGAGCCAAATAAATTTCAGTTGTTTTTGGGTATGATTTTCTTACTAGTATGTATAACGTTGTCAATGCTATTGTCACACCCTTCTCCTGTATTTCAGATCGCTACTGCATCATCAATATCGAATAAGTCAAATCTTCAAATTAATACCACTAATACCGATAATACTAATTTCACTTCTAATATCAAAGATATTTTCAAAAAAGTTGAGGGATCTATAGTTCAAGTTACTAGTAAAATACCAATAACAAATCCAAATTCCTCGCAACAACCGGGGGGAGAAAACCAAACAGCGTTGGGCTCGGGTTTTGTTTATGATAGACAAGGACATATAGTTACCAATAATCATGTTGTAGGAAATTCAAAAGTAGTTGATGTAACATCTATTGATGGTAATAGATATAGTGCCAATGTAACAGGTCGAGATCCTTTTAGCGATCTGGCAGTGCTAAAGATCTTAAATCCAGATAGTAATAGTAGTCAAAAGTCATCACCCTTTCTCTTTAAACCAATCATATTAGGTAATTCATCAGAACTTGAAGTTGGTGACCAAGTGATAGCTATTGGTAATCCATATGGTCTGGATAATACTATGACAACAGGTATTGTAAGTCAGATAGGTCGTTTATTTCCAGATCCTAGTTATGGATATTCCATACCAGATATCATTCAAACAGACGCGGCTATAAATCCCGGTAATTCCGGCGGTCCTTTACTAAATATGAATGGTCATGTCATTGGATTAAATACCGGTATTCTTTCATCTACTGGTGGATTTTCTGGAATCGGATTTGCAATTTCGTCCAACACAGTAAAAAAAATAGTTCCAGTCTTGATAGAAAAAGGAACTTATACTCATCCTTATCTTGGACTTACAGGTACATCGCTTACGTCTGATTTGGCTCAAAGATTCAAAAATTTACCTTCTGATCTCAAAGGAGTAGTAGTCGACAACATAAAAAAGAATGGTTCTGCTGACAAATCTGGTATTAAAGGGTCTACTGCAGATCAGTATGGTCAAAAACATGGTGGAGATATAATAACATCTGTCGATGGGAAAAACATTACACGATTTGATGATCTAGTATCATATCTTGAACAGAATAAATCTCCGGGCAATAATATTACATTAACCGTATATAGGGAAGGTAAATATGTACAGATGAATATTGCGCTTGCCGGACGTCCAGCATTATTTCTAACTTCACCTATTCCATATCCTTCACCAAATCCCTCTCCAATACCTCCTAAGCCGCCTAATCGGGCACCAACTACGCCGTAGTATTGACATATAGCGATATGACAGTCATCGAAGGTAATTTCACCATCTTTACTTTCACATGATAATCATAATATTTTCTGGAAAATGGTAAATTCTGGTGTGTAATATTTAATGATATTTATACGACTTAATTAGCTGGATAAATTTGCTTACTCTTAATACAAAATATATATCATGATATGCAAAAAGTTTTAATGTAATCTGTATTTTCGTAGGAAAGGGATCGGGAAATCATCATAAATAATATCCTGAGATGATATCATTTCATGACTTGTTTCACTTACGGTTTGTTAGTAAATATGCAATGTAGTTTGCATATTTTGAATAAAAGACTATTACAACTTCAAACCATTAATGCAATAAAACTTTCATTCAGAAATCTATATAGATATAATTTCGTAATTGTTATGTTATGTTAATAGCTCTATAAGCTATGAATATCCAAAGAAATAAGTCTACTTAGGATGTGATTAATATTAGAAGATATATAAAAACATAGATTTATACTATAATTTAATTATCATACAAACTTTATCATGTCAGATAAAATCTACTAGCTTTATATTTATATTTCTACACTCGAAATACCTATATGAAACGTACTTGCGCTAAGTCTGAGATGGTATCAAATTCATTCCTAGTCTTTCTCCTTGCGTCTCTTTTCATATTGTCCCTTAGCGTTATGTCGTTTGAGCTTATACTGACTAGGATGTTCTCAATCATACTATGGTATAACTACGCCTTTATGGCAATCTCTGTCGCCTTCTTCGGACTTGGAATTGGAGCCTTGCTGGTACATCTCGTAAAAAATAAAATGAAAAGAGAAGAGTTGCCAAAGAAAATAGCTCAGTCCACCATCGCGTTTGCAGTTTCGCTTCCAATTTTCTTATTTGTTATAGGGCATATCATTCCCCCAAGCATCTCTTTTATCTATCTATTTTTTTTAGCATCATCAATTCCCTTCTTTTTTGCAGGTCTTTCAATGGCATTGATTTACCTTGCTATGCCGAGCCAAATAACCAAGTTATATTTTATTGATATGGCTGGAGCATCGGCAGCCACACTTGTTCTTGATCCACTTATTCGAGGACTGGGTGCAGAATCTGCTTTACTCCTAATTGGGGTATTTGGTACATTACCTCCGATTATTGCATATGCGTACTTTTTGTACAACCGAAAACAGAAAGAAATCTCGGATCGATTTATAATAGAAAAAAAGCCAGCATTCTATGGATTCGTTGTACTCTGTGTCTCTGCAGTTTTACTAGCTGCCAATTCGCACTTTAACATACTAGCAATCCAATCCGGAGACAGTAAGGGGCTACGTTATTTATTGGCCAACCCGGCAGGCTACAGTGACGCATCAACTAAATGGAATTCGTTCTCTAGGATTGATGTTGTCAAACATACGAGTGATATTAGCAAGACCGGCTTCAGAGACCTTGCCTCAATACTGATTGATGCCGATGCCCTGACTCCTATATTGAAATGGAATGGCTCTTTTTCCGATCGAGAGTGGTTGAAGGGATACATGGACTATATGCCGTATGAAATGTCAAAAATGAACCACAGCAGCACTTTAGTTATTGGCAGTGGCGGCGGCGAGGATATTTTAGTCGCCTTGTCGGCGGGTTCAAAGAATGTGACAGCTGTGGAATTGAATCCCTTGATAGTGGCTGCTGTAAAACAATATGGTGGCAGTTCAGCAGGAAATTTGTACAACCGTAAAGATGTACAACTATCTATTGACGATGGCAGACGATTTATCAGCTCTACAAAAATGAAATACGATACGATAGTAATAAAACTTGTAGACTCTTGGGCTGCTCAGCTCGCGGGCGGATATGCACTTTCAGAAAACTATCTTTATACAGTCGAGGCCTTCAAGCAGTATTTGAATCACTTAAATGGAGTTAACGGAAAGCTTGTCATGGTACGTTGGAGTACTGCACTGCCTAGGCTGATTCCTCTTGTCGTTGAGGCATTGCGGGAGTATGAAAAAGAGACAGTCCATCAACAAGATATTAGCAAACAGATTTTAATTGTGGAAGATAGCCCCGGATTAACATTTGGACCGAATCCTCAGCGAACACTTTATCCTGTGATTTTAGTCATAAAAAATAGCCCATTTACTGCCTCAGAACTTGCTTTGATAAAAGAGAGAGTTAACAAGAGCGATGCTAAGGTCATAGCGATTCCAGGAGGGTATGTACAACCTCCCTATGACAGATTACTATCAGGTAGCGGAAATAATAGCAATAATATTGATCAGCGACAACGATATCAAGAAATAGAACAACTAAGTTACGATCCTCAAAGGCTGGGTTTTGAATTAAAACCCCCCTACTGATGATTCCCCATTCTTTTTTGCGACACAGCTAGTTCCAAGTCAAATGGTATTGCTAATAGAAACAGTGCTTGGAGTATCTGCGGTACTTGGCTTATTGTTGGTTTATTATGCAAAAGTAAACAAGATTAGACTGACCTCATCGTCACGATTCCATATTGTCTTTGCGATGTTTATTGGACTTGGTTTTATTTTTTTGGAAATAACCTTCATTCAAAAATTTTTACTCTTGCTTGGCACTCCAATCATGGCTTTGACAGTAATTCTTTTTTCAATCTTACTTTCTACTGGAATAGGTGCATATTTGAGTGGAAAACTATTTCAAACAAATCCTTACAAGACAATCATGATATCTATACCGCCACTTGTCGGAATAGTGCTTGCTTACTATGTTTTCCTGCAAGGGATTATAGAATCTGCGATAGTTTGGCAGTTGTCAGAGAGGATTGTTCTGGCTTTTGCATTCTTGTCGCCTGCTGGTTTTCTTATGGGATTCCAGTTTCCATCTATTACTAGAATGGCTTCTTCTTCTATCCGCTTAAAACAAGAGTTGAATGGCGGCGATGTGTGTGGCGATTCTAGTACTAATCCTATTTCTAGTTCTAGCTCTAGCGGTGAAGATATCACACTCTTATGGGGAGTAAACGTAATTGCGTCAGTAGTAGGGACAGTTCTAACCGCCACATCTTCTATGATAATAGGCTTTAGCGGTAACTTGCTTATTGGAGCTGGATTGTATTTGGCAGCGCTAGGTGCTGCAGTTGCGGCACAAAAAATATCGCTAAAAGTAGGTCGTAAAGCGATTGTTAAGTAGGTCACGAATCGTGAGGAGGGATTACCGATAAGTGACTTTTACTAGGTCTGATTGTTTAGGTTTTTGATATGGATGTCCTAGGCAAAACGTCCACAAATATTCCAACTGATACCACTACTAGGGAGAAAACTAATGCTCTATCATGCTTAATGCAATCATACGACGGGGGTATAACGTCTAAACCTTCTAATGCCTCATTAATCCTAATGTTCCATTTATCTAGACTTTCCCATTCAAATGTTTTAGGATATACTCGCAGAACAATTTTAGTCTTAATATTATACATGAAAAGTGACTATAGTTTTATTTAGTAACGTTAGATAAGAATACCATACGGCCAAATTCGATAGTTTAGAATGTGACTGTAATGGATTTTCAAGTAAACAGTTAGTACCAGTTAGAGTTAGTGCAACCAGGATAATCTATAATTGCTTTCTTTGTGGTGGTATCGTAGCCTGGTCTGACAGTGAAGAAGTAGCAAAGAAAGAAAGACCGGTACTGGAGTCCTATAGTGAAGAGTTGGCTAGTAGGTTAATCTAAATGAGGGTTTAAAAAATAATGATCTACTTCGCAAGGTGGCAACCGCCGTCACTAGTGATAGTACATCTTGATTTTCGTGGGTCTTTGAGATCCTTATATTTGTCAAACCTACCGACCAAATTAGGCAGAGATAGTATCACAAATTATTTAATAATTAACGTTGATAATCTGCAATTCAACTGTGGGTCATATGGGTCATTTAGCTCTATCAGCATACTTAAGGAGTATTCCCATCTGAGATCTTTTTGCTTCGTTTTTCGAAGCAGCCGCTACACAATTTGAATTCAAGGAACTATTCACTAGTTTGATCATACCCTTAATTGCGACAAACCAATTTTACAGTCGCTGTAGTATAGACTATGTCTGAGTCAGTACTTGAATTTATGTTAAAGTTCTCACCCGGCATAAGCGTCGTAATGGGCGCAGATAATCCGTAATTCGGATTAGATATCGCAATATTATGTCGATCAGCTGTTCCTAGGAGTACAAATTCTTCATCAAGAGTTGAATTTTTATGATTAGTCGAAACGAGACTTACACGATCTGGAGGGCCCAGAATAGTAGTGGTACCTAGTCGCTGTTGTCTGGATACATCAGTATTGTCTTGAATCAATTGAGCATGTAAGAATGTGCTTCTTGAATCCTGTAAGCTTGAATTCATAACAAAGAGCAATATTAGACATATTGGCATAGACATAATAGATCTCTTGCGTAATTAGCAGTTATGATCTATCAATGCTGTCTATTTTCACTGTATTCTTAGATTGAAATCCTGTTAGACTGCATAACTCTAAAGTTCAGTAGACCAGATATTATATCAGA
>JANWJI010000041.1 GCA_025449515.1 Nitrososphaeraceae archaeon
AGTCCATTCTTTCTCATGTATTAGATTAAACCTTGTTCTGATTTCTATATGGATTCACTTCCTGACAGCAGAAGTGTAACCCATGTTTGTAAGCTAAATTGTCACCTATGTCTGGAAGTACAACAAGTAACAAACGAATCCTTAACAAAACTGTATACATACATAACATACAATCACCTTTTATTATTTAACAAAAAATAGTCCGAAAAGGATCAATGATTATAAGGATAACTATCAAGCGTTAAAACTTGTGGAATCTTTATCCGTCATGATATCCATAGTATCCTGTCGTCCATAGGTATAGAATGAAATGCCAAGCATCGCTGCTAGGCCATTTGTTTGTTTGAGGATTCTAATGACCAACATCGAATGTCTTGTATATAAGCTTCCTTAGAAAGATCAGTAAGTAAAATTTTCACCTAAATTCAGTTATCCTTTTCTAGCGAGATTTTTCAGATTATTTGTTTATATGATTCACGCATAGTAATAATGTAAATAGTCGCGACTGCGTCGCACTATATTTACACTGATTTAATCGAATACAATTACTGAATTGGCAATGACGACTCTACAAGACAAGAAAATAAAAAACTACACTACACTATTAGGGAACGTTTTTCTAATCGGTTAATAGATAACCTTTCCATTATTTTTAGCTCCCTTGTGCAAAAGCTCTATACATTGACAGTGCCTCCGCTTCATCAGTAGCGCCGACGATTGTTGCTGTACCGCTTGTTAAAAAACTGATCGATGTCTTATCATTTATAGCGGTTACCCCCAGATTGCCTCTAGCTTTAACCTTATATCCTAGTGATTCAGCAGTTTTTACAATATTATTCAGATTTATTGGTGAGTAGGGCTCCGATGGAGTTAATGTATAAGTCCTCTTCCCTCTATCTCTCCCACATAATTCTTCTACAATAAGATGATTCTGAGTTACTACTATATTTTCAGTTACTTTCTCACTGTACGAACCGCATGAAGGACATTCTTGTTGTCTAAACATCTGTATCTTTTCAAAAGATAGATCATTTAAATCAATATACATTAACCTATTTACCAGTGAGGGTTGTTGGTGTGTAATGATCTTTATAGCTTCAGATACTTGTATGGCACCCACCATATAGAGTATAGACGGATGCACTCCCTCAGTACTGCATGTAGGCATATTATCTTCAGACAAAGCAGGGAATATGCATCGCAGACACGCAGATCTTTTTGGTAATATAGTGCAAACCGAGCCAACAGTGCCCAAGGCACCTGCATAAATAAATGGAATATCATGCTTTATACATGCATCATTTAGAGCATATCTTGCATCTACGCTGTCAAGCGCATCTATAACTACATCTGCATCTTTGACAACCCTATCGGCAGTATACTTGGTTATGGATACTGGGATAGCTTCAATATTAGTTGCAGAATTTATTTTTCTTAAGCGATCAACAGCCGCTTCAACCTTAACTTTACCAAGATCATCTTCTGTATACAGATGTTGTCGGTGCAAGTTAGATATCTCAACAACATCTCTGTCTACCAACTTTAGGTTCCCAACTCCCATTGCGGTTAATTGGGTTACAACTGGATTTCCGATACCACCAACTCCTACAACACAAATTTTCGCATTTCTTAAATATTCCATTCCAGTAAATCCAATTTCTTCAAGCATTATCTGCCGAGAATATCGTTGGATATCTTCATTTGTAAATTCTGTACCTCCAGCTACTGCTGGTAATATGAAAACTGAATCGCCATCTTTCAGCACTGTTGACAATCCGTCGTTACTAAAACGAATATTTTTTCCATTTAGATAGATGTTGATCAGTGCTCGTGGTTTGCTGTTGATATCAAAGACTCTTCTTTTGAATTCCTCCCCCATTTCAACAGTAATTTTAGTAAATGCATCGCTTAGATCGTTTGCATCGAGAGAAATTTTTCTCTCTCCGTTACTCTTATTTAGAACTGAAGGAATTACGAATTCTACCTTTGCCATTTTTGCTTTTTCTTTACCTCTGCTTATATATATGTCATCTAATCATGGCAGAAACCAGTTGTACATCTGGCTTTACAGCATTAAGTTTCGGAAGCACATCTACAATAGCTTCTGTAGACTTGAGCCCATTGCCCGTGATATAACAAACAACTTTTTCGTCTTTGTCAATTTTACCTTCTTCTACCATTTTACGGAGGACCGCTATAGATACACCACCTGCCGGTTCAGTGAAGATGCCTTCTGTCTTGGCAAGCATCATTATTCCGTCTATAATTTCCTCATCAGTAGCTTCTTCCGCACTTCCCCTATACTGTTGCAATCTTTTTAGCACGTATCGGCCATCTCCGGGATCCCCTATAGCAAGACTCTTCGCAATTGTTTCAGGTTTTTCAATTGGAATAACTTCATCGCTTTTTCTCTTAAAAGCATCAACGATTGGAGAACAACCATGAGGTTGTGCCGCTGTAATTTTTAATCTTGATATGTCATCTAATAACCCAATTTCATATAACTCTTCGAATCCTTTGCAAATTGCATTCAACATTGCTCCGCTTCCTACTGGAATTATCAAATTATCTGGAACTTGCCAATTCAGTTGCTCAGCTACCTCATAAGCAAGTGTTTTTGAACCCTCTACATAGAACGGCCGCATATTTATATTAACTATACCTATTCCTTTTGCATCGCCAACTACAGAAGCTACTCTGTTAGCATCGTCATAAGTCCCATCAACCGCTACGAACTCTGCACCGTATGATAAAGCTTGGGAAATCTTTACCTTTTCAATATCAGATGGTGCAAAAATATAACATGGTAATCCTGCCTTTGCAGCATGCGCAGCAGTCGCAGAAGCCAAGTTCCCAGTCGACGCACAACCTACTGCCTTTAGTTTAATTTCCTTTGCCCTTGAAACAGCTATGCCTGCAGGCCTATCCTTAAATGAAAAAGTCGGGTTTACAGAGTCATTCTTGATAAATAAATTTCTTAATCCTCCTAAAGTCGTTCCTATTCTGTCCGCATGTTGTAAAGGCGTAAGACCAGCATCTAGACTCACAATGTTGTTACGATCGGCGATCGGTAGTAACTCAAAATATCGCCAATAGTTCTTTGTCTGTCTAGACATGAAAGAGGCTTTATTCAGTGAGGATGGTAAATCATAAATTACATCCAACGGACCAAAACATTCTTCGCATATATACCTAAATTGAGCCTCATATTCTTTATTACATTCTCTACATTTTAGACATCTTATAATACCCATATTTATGACTGTCCATCTTTCAGATATTGATGTAAATAAGCCTCTCTAAGATATAATTTAGTATTACTAAACATCAGTGCGATTACAGCTCACAATTATATCATATTTCAATCCGTATCTTATCACAACAATGTGATCAATGTACTTACATGCCATCATTTTTTATTAGATAATGGAAACAAGTGCGATTTCCGGTGTGGCATATTGGAGTCTTTGAATTGACTAGGTATAATAAGGCATCATAATCACAATCCAATAATATATCTTCTACAGGTTGTACATTACCAGATTCTTCGCCTTTCATCCATAATTTATTGCGTGACGTACTCCAGAACCAAGCGTTTCTTGTCTTAATGGTATTTTCAAGTGCTTCTCTGTTTGCGTAAGCAAGAGTTAAAATGTCTTTCGTGTTTTTGTCCTGTACAACCACAGGTAAGAGTCCATTCCTTTTCGCAAAGTCAACGTCATTCAAAGATTTGTTCATCCTAGAACGAATCATAGTAAAGGACTTGGATCAAGACGCAAATAAATCAATTGCTTCCTAAAGAAAATTCTGATCGGCTTGTTATATTTGACGGCCAATCTCACTAATCGGATCACTATTTATCCATCTAGTCGAGGAAAAAAATGATCTTATACAATTAATTATCAATAGTATTTGATTCTTGTAGTCTATTAGTACACTTTTTTATTAGATTGCTGCATAGCAGTGAGAAAATATATCAACCTAAATATTTTGTGAGGATAACGATAAATATATTAGAGACAGAAAAATGCCGTACGAATTAATAATATGCATATTTTGTCTAACATTTATTTTCCCTATCAACAATTTACACCTGGAGAGGTTCTACCTAAGTTATTGAATATTTATTATGCCTGTCGCGAATACAAGGTAGATATTAAAAGTGTTTAGTTGGAGCCTAGAAGATGTGGATATGTTATGTAAATAAACGGCTGTCTCAGATAGTTAAGTTTAAAATGCTAATAAAATAAAAAGTATCGGTAACTAAATGTCTTGTCTAAGTTTATGAAGCCCTTCATTTAGTGGAAAGATATATAAATGATTTATTTTTTTCTCAGATATGGTTTACAAATATATCGACATCGTAGGTACTTCAAATACTGACATTACGGATGCAGTGAATAACGCTTTCCAAGAGGCGTCCAAAACTGTTAAGAATATCAAATGGGGAGAATTAGGCCGTATTACGTTTAGAGTGGAAGACGGAAGAAAAATGGAGTATCAAACTGAGGTTAGGATTGGTTTTGAAATTCTCAGGGAAGATCGGAAATAACCAATCATCCACTCGCGGCTCATAATAATTTTATGAATGAAATATGGTGTAGAAGATAATTGACTGAAGTATTATAGAGTGTGCATCACGCAATAGAGTAGATTAGGAATCATAAGATTCTAAACCACTCATTAAGAAATACTCGCTAGTATTCTGTATTTTTTACTGAGATTTATGTTACTATGCCGTGCCTCGACTAGATAAGTAAGTATCTCTACTAAATTATAGATAGTAGAGGTCTCTTAGAATAATTGAAATGACCGGGATGTTCGATGTTAGTAAGAAAATAGATACTTTTAGGAAAGCAACTGCGCAGGCCGTTCTAAGGATTTCTAGTACTACAAGACTTCATATTGATAATGGCAACTCTCCAAAAGGCAATATAATCGAAGCTGCAAAAATTTCTGGCACCATGGCAGCAAAAAAGACCTATGATTTGATACCCTATTGTCATCCGATCCCAATTGATTACGTTAAAGTTGATGTTTCCATAGGAGAGAGTCAGATACAGATTATCGTACAAGTAAAAAGCATATGGAAGACTGGTGTGGAAATGGAGGCACTCACTGCTGCTAGTATAGCATCATTGACGATCTACGACATGCTAAAACCTATCGACGAATATCTATCAATAGAATCCATTAGACTAATCGAAAAAAAAGGGGGCATTAATGACTTTAAGGAGAGTTCTTGCAGTAAGATTAGGGCTGCAGTTCTGGTTGCTAGCGATACCAGAAGTAAGCAAGAAGATGAGTCAGGCAGGATCATTATTGAAAAGTTAAAAGGAATTGGATGCAATATCGTGGATTACGTAGTAACCCCTGACAATAAAGCGACGATAATATCCGAACTCAAAAGATTTTCTGATGACTTGAATGTAGATATTGTCATAACAACTGGAGGAACAGGCATTGGACCCAGCGATTTTACTCCCGAAGCGACAAAAGAAATCCTAGAAAAAGAGTTGTTTGGCGTAGCTGAGACAATTAGAGCCTATGGCCAAAGGAGGACTCCTCTATCTATGTTGTCAAGAGGAGTTGCGGGCGTCAGAGGTAATACAGTGATAATAAATTTACCAGGAAGTGTTAATGCTGTTTCAGAATCATTAGATTGTATTTTTCCAGGAATATTGCACATCTTTAAAATGTTACATGGACATAGACATAGGTGAATTTTATCCAATCTCTTGCAATAAACAGGCACTACAGTATAAGGCAGTCAATTTTTGTATCACATTAAGAAATGGTCGGTAATTCAAAAAATTAATAATAAATAAATCAATTACGATTTGGCTTGAAACTTTGTTTTACTTTATCCTCTGAAGTACATTATTTTTTATTCCATATTGACTAATATTTTTCAGGATACAATATTGTGATCTCATATTGTACAACTACAACTCCTCATGCAATGGATAGGATGTTAAAGCAATATCACCATTCATAGTAACAATCATGCGTCGAAGATGATAATTCAGTTTTAGCGCACACATTCTCCAATTATTGTACTCCGATGTGGCCTTAAAATGTTGTAATGTAGCCGTCTAGATAAAATTGATATTCAACTAGCCTATACCGAAATAGCGTCCTTCCTAGAATAGGCTTCCCGTGCAACACTTATCGCGCCCTTCCTTAACAGCATAGCCCGATATACTCGTTGTTTTGACATCTCTAGAGCTAGTACTCTGGGATTCTCTTCGTTCATGATAGCCTGGGTAAGGATATTTTTTATATTCTTAGATATTTTGTACCTGATAAGATCAAATGCTTCTTTTTCTGTTCTTCCCTGATATTCTACGAATGATCCAATAACGCCACCTGCATTTGCTAGGAAGTCAGGAATAAGCCAAACGCCATTACTATTCAAATATTCATCTGCTTTCGGTGAGGTTGGAAGATTTGCTGCCTCTACAATTATTTTTACACCATGATCAAGTAGTTTTGTAACCGTTTCATCTATAATGACATTTCCCATTGCAGCCGGTATAAATATATCTGAATCAAATTCAAAGATCTGATTCTTATCTAAGATATCGTAACTGTGCAAATCTGACAAGATAGATTTACCTTTCATGTCTATCATTAGCCGTGGTATGTTTAGTCCATCTTTATTGGACACAAGTCCCGAAACATCACTTATGGCAACCACCTTAATTCCTGCTGAATCAAGGAATCTTGCGGTGAACGATCCAACATTACCAAATCCTTGGATAGATACTTTTATTTTGTCTCGTTGAATATGTATAGCTTTTAGTTCCAATAGCACCTCAAGAGCAGTTTCAAGTGCTGTGGTCACGCCATAACCCGTAGTACCCAGTTCATGTGGAATTCCGCCAAGTTCTGATGGTTTTCCAGTACATGCTCGCATATCACCTATTTCATGTGCAAATATAGCCATATCCAATTCGGTCGTTCCAATATCTGTTGCGGCAATGTATTGTCCTGGACAATATGGTCTAATCATTTTTGCAAATGATTTGACCCAAGCCACCCTGTCAACCTTGTTGGGATCAGCAATAATGCCACCCTTTGCTCCTCCAAAAGGCAAGCCAGCAGCTGCGCATTTCCATGTCATAGTTCTAGCTAGTTTGAAAACGTCTAACGGTGTGGTACCTTCGGCAAATCGTATTCCGCCTTTGCCTGGACCTGTAGATGTATTATCAATAACCAATACGCCTTTCATGCCGGTATCAGGATCATAAACCTGTAGAACTTTTTCGGGACCCCACTCATCAGTTTCCTCCCATACAGATACCAACTATTGTTCATTTGATTTTAGGAAGATATCCTACTTAATTCTTTAGTGGACTTGAT
Source organism: Nitrososphaeraceae archaeon (assembly GCA_025449515.1). GTDB lineage: Archaea > Thermoproteota > Nitrososphaeria > Nitrososphaerales > Nitrososphaeraceae > JARBAU01. Next base: position 7,366 of record JANWJI010000041.1, read on the forward strand.
TTGAGGATTGCTAGGCGTGACGACCTTTTTGATAAGTATAAGTAATTCTTCCGTCCATCTATGATGGGGCTAGTTTGGGAAGTTATCGGATTCAATAGATATACATGGCTTTAGAACGTCTGTATTCAATATCTCTTCACATGAAGTTTGCTCCATTCTCAATATATTATTTTTATTGACTAGGAGTGGCTCTGTAAAAACCATGTATTGAACACCGTCAGAGCTTTGTAGGAGCATAATCCAATATGGATGTTGAAAGAATCAAGATATGTTAGGTTAGCAAATACAATGTATCGTGTTCTAAGAAATTCAAGGATACCCTTGTTTCTTCACAGAAAGAGCAA
>JANWJI010000042.1 GCA_025449515.1 Nitrososphaeraceae archaeon
CCGTGAAATTCAAAAGTAAGTTTAGCTCAATAGAAAAAAAAATATACTCAGTTTTGGTGGATAGAATTGATAGGTCACAGTTTTATCTAACTACCGTTGCGGATAGTGGGCTACCAATTAAACAGTTCGTCGGTGGCATAGAGTATTCAAATCCGAATATATCAATGCTAGTGGGCTCAGCTTGTGATTGTACATCCTTTGATATTCTGGACGTAATCATTCAGTAACATTTTTTAGCTTAATCGCTGTAATGACTGAGCGGAATTGGATCCGTTAAAAATGGTACGAATTACAACGGATTCGGGTCAACTCCCTACAAAGGTTTATAGACTTATAAACGATAGGTTTCATCTAGTAACACAAGGAATTTCACGTGTAGAAAGAGCCACCGGGATAAGATATCCGCTCTATTATATTGAACCTAACCTTGTAGTCTCAACCTCTGCTATCGAGTCGGGACAATTTGGAATTTTGTTCGCGAGAACAATACCAATAGTAGTTGACAATGATCTAAGAATAGTTGTTCAAATTACTGCCCCGTTGATTACTTGTGGTCATCTTGGAAGTATTCATGCAATTTTAGCACACGAGTTTCTTCATTATCTCCAATTCATGAGTAAAATAATCAAAATGGACGTTCTTTCCGATGAGATATCGCGTTCTTTGTTTGAGCAAAAATATGTAGACCACTCTCGCCTTATCCAGGAAAAAGTTGTGTTTAAAAATGACCCTACTTTAATTCGTCATCTCTTAAGTAGATTTTCTACAGGATTTAAAGATAAGCGATTGGAAGATAGAGTCATGAAAGAATGGATGCATAAGGGTCTTCCTGTGACGACGATACCATTAGATTCAAACGTGACAACAGTAACAATTGATAAGATTGCTTCCGTTAAAATAGACCCTGAACTGAAAGAAAAAATATTCAAATTCGAAAGCCAAGAATTGAACAGCGGAAGATTTAGACATAATGTCTAGCATTGTTAATAGAGAATTAAAAAAGATTAATGAGTGTATTAACAAGGTAACAAGGGGTAATGATATTGCCGGAGTTTGCTTATACGGCTCAAGGGCCGCCGGATACGCAAGAAGCGATAGTGACTATGACATTATGATCGTTCTTGAGAATTATTCTCATGTTGTAAAGTATCTATACAAGAAAATACAAGGGCTTAGAATTTCAGCTTTGATAGTTGATCTTATATCAGTAGAAAAAGACGCAAAATACTCATTCCTTGGAGAATTTGTTATAGGACGATTATTACATGTATACGAACCAATAGTAAATCCTGACCTTTTTGAAAGGCTTGAGAGAATATATAAAAAAAGAGTCATTATCGAACAGCTGAGTAATATCTCGAAATCCTTGTCTATATTCAGTACTGAGGTTTCGTTCCCGTTAGAGTACGTCATGTTTTCAAAAATAAAGAATAGGTGTTCGTTGCATCCTAATGCAGTCTATAGCTTTTTGCAAACATATGGAGGAAATAACGCCACTAGAAACATGAAAATCGCGCTTGTGGGATATCAAATGGCGTTCCAAGAAATTAAAAATGACAACAAGCCATTAGTAGATGTTACTGTAAGTGGGAATATGCTGCGCCTGGTCAACTCACAACCTCATACAAACAGCGCCAACAGAAGTGTAGGTCTACGACTTGGAAAAAAATTTCATGAATTAAGTTCGTATGCAATTCATGCTTACGCCGGAAGAAAAATATTGCATTATATGATGCGAGAGGCTCAATCTAAAATTAATAGACAGAGACAACTTCCTCTTAGATTGCCACGTTTTATTAAAAGCCCAGAAGACCTTTATTGGAATATACCAGAAGGAAAGTTAATATTCGACGGCACAAACTGGCTGCAAGAATACGCTAAATACAAAGGTTTTCAGAAATATGAGGTTGCAGTTAAGAAAAGATTGGGAAAATCACACGGTGAAACATTGAAATACACAATCTTAGATGTTGATACAAAGTATCATAAGTCAATCGTTGTCAAGCATTTTGCTAGATCAAGCCTAGGGAAAAATCCAATATTGGTTTCGTGGTTGACTTCACAAAAAATACCCAGATCACATCCTCTATTCCTGCTTGGGACAGAATACAAGGCATTAAGATATCTACGCAGTATTGGATTAAGAACACCATTGATCGAATCCGTAGTGATCGGAAAACGCCTGCTGATAACAGAACACATCGAAGGGACGACTTTGGAAGCCCTGACGAATAATCTACTTGCAGGGAGAAACCTGAGTTCATTGTATTGGCTAGGGATTGTTGGAGAGGAAATCGCGACGATCCACCACAACCATTCAGCTTTGGGAAGTATTCGACCTGCAGACCTTATCATATCTGACAAATGTATTTTTTTTACTGGCTTAGATCAGTTTAAATTTAGATCAGGTGACCTCAATTGGGATACAATTCATCTAATTGCTCGTGCCCTGGGCAAAACTTCGAACATCGACATGGCAAAAAAAATCGCCAGAATATACTTCACCGGCTACAAAAGAAAGACGGATAGTGCGGGACGCCTGGCCCTTGCTAAATCCGATCGATATATCGAGTTGCTTGATATGATTATTAGTCGTCCTATTGGAAAAATAATAGGTAATGAATTAGATAATTAAATATGCGCTTAGCTTTTATTGGTTTGTTTCTTAGACTCATCACTACGCCTAAATTCGGTAAAGCCACATTTACCGCACGTATTCCTATTCTTATGTTCAGCCATAAATACACCCCTCCCACATCTTGGGCATTCCCGCCTACCCCTTGTGAGTTTTTCGCCCTCAATCTTATAGAACTTGTATATTGCTACCTCGCTAGCAGCAGACTTCTCCTTGTTAGGCAACTATTTCTTCCCCTTTCCTGATGCCGCTTTTGATCCTTTTGCTAGAGCTTGTTTAGCTTTAAGCCTAGCAGCTTTCTCGTCGTCTATTATTTTCTTTCTTTCATCTTTGGGTAAAGTTCTCAAGATCCTATATCGAGGAAGTAAGGACTTCGCTTGTTCCAGGCTGCTATAAATGTAAAAAATGCCATGTAAATCAGTTTTGCCTTTCTCTCCGTTCATAGAAATTGGAATTACAGTCTTCGGATCCACATTGTTCTTGTTAGCTACCATCTGAGCTGCTTCATTTCTTTTTATCTTTCCTGCGGCATTGCTAAATACAACACTAATTTCTCTTCTGCTTAGTAGACTATTATTGCGATCGTTTAGGGTGAGAACTTCAATTGACAAATCGAACTATCAAGATATTGCCTTTTATATATAAAGTTGTGCATTTTCTAAACGGAATCTCATCACTTGTTCAAATTTGTTTCTGGAGTCTGGTACGATGACAGCATGAAACTAACATCTGGTATTCCCTAAGATGTCTAATGCAAGATTGACGAATCGAATCAAATAGAACGGGTCCGACGGGCTTCGATCCCGTGCAGGCTGGCTTCGGAGGCCAATGCAGTTATTCAGCACCCTCTCCTGACTGGGTCACGGACCCCAAGTAGAATAATGTTGAATATTATTTAAAGAATAACTGCAATGTACTGTTGGATACAGATTTTTCATAAATATAAACAGGAATATAAATTATGGATATTATTATTGTTTAAATTGCTTAGTATTAATAGAAATGATAGTATAATGGTTATATATTTATAATAACCAATATAATTATATGTATGTTCGAATCGGCAATTTAGAAATCCTTGACTCATACATGAGTAGTATAGAAATAGGTGATACCGTATCAGTCGAGGCATTGGTAAGAAACCCGCTTGACTGGCATCATTTCTATGAAACCCTTACCTCAATCAATCCTGGAAATACGACTCACTTCACGGTTGTCACTAAAAGCGGGGAACGTGTCGTGGGAATAGGCAATGTTGCAGAAATTGATAAGTGGAGTAATAAGGGTCAGTTCGGCTTCAAGATAAAATTGAAAACGAATAAGCGCAAATCGGCAAGTATGAAGCGAGCTCAGTTACCGACTTCAATCGGACTTGAAGACAAAACATTGGAACACAGCTTGGAAATTGCTGCTAGATAGGATATCGCAAATTTTGATGGGATGACCAGCACTCGAAGAAATCACTAGATCTTCACTAGATATTGCTGGACTCCAATACAGTAAGCCACAATTAGGATTTCCCACACGGAAATTTGATTGTCTCAAATAATCATCTGCCAACCTATCGAATTGGATCGCTAATAATACTTATATCCCAAAGGACAAGTCAACGCATACTGCTTGGTGTCGATTAGATATTTTGCAATTGATATAGATGGCACTCTAACAGAAAATGGTGGAGGAATTATCCATCTGCCTGCACTTGCCACCCTGCGATATCTTGAAAATCTTGGGTATAAAATCATTTATGTTACTGGTAGATCGTCTGAAGAGGCATATGTAATTGCAAGCTTTGGTGGAACGACAAAATTATCTGTAGGCGAAAACGGCGGAGCTGTAATGCTTGCACCACGTCAACATATACTATTGGCAAATAAAGCCGTCTGCGAGAGTGGATATGAGGTACTGAGTCACAATCTTAAGGGCGTAAAAATCAAGCCAGTATTTGATCGACACACAGAGGTAGTTTTGTATAGAACATTTGATATCAAAGAAGGCCAAAGAATACTTGACAGCCATAATCTGAATTTAAGTCTAGTCGACAGTATGTATGCTTACCATATTAATGAAAAGGGCATACATAAGGGTACCGGCTTGGTAGAGGCGCTGCGGATCCTTGGAGGAAAGCTTGAAGAAACGGTCGCCATAGGGGATAGCGAAACTGATGTTCCACTATTTAAGATATGTGGATTCAGTGTAGCATTAGGGCAGGCAGCTGATAACGTTAAAGCTGTAGCGAAGTACGTTGTCTCTGAAAAGCAAGGAAGAGGGCTAATTCAGGCATTAAATCTGATAACCAACAAACATTTGGGGAAGACCAAAAAATGACGTTTAGGACAGCAATCGAGGAGATACACAATGTAATTACTAGTGGCCTCCAGATTTTAGGTGTTGGTGAATTGAAGTTTGACATTACGCAAACACCAAGAGCAGAATTCGGAGATGTAACAACTAACATAGCTTTCCTGATCGCCAAAAAGACTGGTCAAAAACCAACCGAGATAGCGAAAAGGTTTGTTGAAAACCATATTAATCTTTATTTAGCGGATTGCAAGACTAGGGGACGCTTATCGCTAATAGAATTTGCAAACCCACATTTCGCAGGTTATATTAACTTCAAATTAAATGCCATAAATCTTGCCTCGTCCACACTACCTGAGATCTTGACAAATCCGCATTATGCTCAACTTGATATCGGGAAAGGAAAGACAGTGATTATAGAACATACTAGTGTAAATCCAAATAAGGCGTTGCACATTGGGCATGTACGAAATCTCGTAATCGGAGATACCTTGTATAGATTGATGCAGAGGACCAATCACAATCCAATTGTACTAAACTATATTGATGACTCGGGTCTACAAGTAGCAGATCTCGTTGTTGGATTCCTTTTCGCTGGCTTCCCTATGGACTTTAACAAAGCTCCGAAATTTGATATATACTGCGGTGATGAAGTATATGTAAAAATAAATGAATTATATACCACAGATCAGAACCTAGCAGAAAAAAGAAGATATGTGTTGAGAGAAATGGAATTAGGAAAATCAGACATTGCGAAGTTCGCGTTGGATATTAGTCAAAGAGTCTTGGCTGACCAACTAAAGACATGCTGGAGATTAAAAGCCCGCTATGATCTACTTAGCTTAGAATCTCATATACTTGCCTCTAGGCAATGGAACAAGAC